>CBDUAX010000288.1:0-6314 GCA_965365235.1 uncultured bacterium | reverse complement strand
GTACGCCGCCCACCAGTTGAAGTTGTCACCATAGAAGACCACAGTGTGGTCTCTGGTGATTCCGTTTCTGGAGAGGAGTTCCGCGAACTGCTCCGGGCCCAGATAATCCCGGACCAAAGGGTCATTGAGATCGGCATGCCAGTCGATCTTCACCGCCCCTGGAATGTGCCCCAGATCATAGAGGAGTACGTCCTCATCCGATTCCACGAGAACCACAGACGGATCATGGAGGTGGGCGGCGACCCAATCGGTGGAGACCACTTTTTCGGGACTTGCATAGGACGAGAATTTCTCGTGGGTGTCGAGGTCGGCTGGCATCCTTCAGTCTCCTGAAAGCAAGGAAGGGTTCCCGGGGGCCCGGGGGAAGTTCCGGTTGCGAGGGGGATCAGAGCCATGAAACACAGGTGCCGAGGATTAGTTTCCTTTCTCGGCTAGTTGCAGAGTCCTGGAGGGCCATCCCTTTTGGCCCGACGCTGGCCTCGAACCCAACCACGCTTGGAGAGTACCAGGCTGGGTGTTTTCTTACGAAGGAAATCAACTGACCCTCCGTCACCAAGAATTTCCCTATGGCAATCCCGGAGAAGCTTCAGAAGATCGTCAATCGTTTCGCGTCGGCTCCCAAAGAGCTGAAAGGACAAGCGCTCCTTCGCTACGCGAAACAGGTTCCTCCCCTCCCCCCCGCCTACGCTGATGCCCCGGAGCGCATGGTACGGGTCCATGAATGCCAGTCGCCCTTCTTCCTCGCTACCGAGTTGGATGAAGACGGTGGAGTCCATCTTTTCTTCGACTGTCCGCCAGAAACCCCTACCGTGCGTGGTTTCGCCGGCGTCCTCATGGAAGGCCTCGAGGGTGAGCACTTTTCCGCAGTTCTGGATGTGCCCTTCAACTTCTATTCCAGCATGGGGTTGGGAGAGGTCGTGTCGCCCCTTCGCTTGCGGGGAATGGGGGCGATCCTGACGGCCATCAAGACCCGAATCCGAAATCAGATGGAAGGGGTCGCCTGATCTCTTCAAACTGAGTAATTTCCCCGGCGGCAAAATCAAGAAGCGTTAGCGATAGAGTCCCTTCAGCCACCTGGGAGCATCATGTCACAGGTCGAATCCACGGCTGTGCAAACGCCCAACTACGACGACGACATCGTCAAACTGTTTTTCGGCGCGACGGTCATCTGGGGAGTGGTGGGCATGCTGGTGGGCGTGATCATCGCCCTCCAGATCGCTTGGTGGCCCGCGAATCTGAGCCTTCCCTGGACTACCTTCGGCCGCCTCCGGCCCCTACACACCAACGCGGTCATCTTCGCCTTCGCAGGGAACGTCTGTTTTACGGGGATCTACTACTCCATGCAGCGGCTCCTGAAGACGAGGATGTACTCAGATCTCCTCTCCAAGCTACACTTCTGGGGCTGGCAGGGGATCATCGTGGCGGCGGCCATTACCCTCCCCCTGGGGCTGACCCAGTCCAAAGAGTACGCGGAGCTGATCTGGCCCATCGACGTGGCCATCACGCTGGTGTGGGTGGTTTTCGGATGGAACTTCTTTGGGACCCTCGCCGTGCGGAAGGTGAAGCACCTGTACGTGGCCATCTGGTTCTACATGTCCTTCGTCATCACCATTGCGGTACTGCACATCGTGAACAGCTTGGCCATTCCTGCCACCCTCGTTCGGTCGTACCCGATTTTCGCCGGGTTGACGGATGGTCTCGTTCAATGGTGGTATGGCCACAACGCGGTGGGGTTCTTCCTGACCACGCCGTTCCTGGGGTTGATGTACTACTTCCTTCCCCGGGCGGCGGAGCGGCCGGTGTACAGTTACCGACTCTCCATCATCCATTTCTGGGCTCTCGTCTTCCTTTATATCTGGGCTGGACCTCACCATCTCCTGTACTCGGCGCTTCCTGACTGGGCTCAGACGTTGGGGATGGTATTCAGCATCGTGCTCCTGGCCCCATCCTGGGGAGGAATGCTGAACGGACTCCTGACGTTGAGGGGGGCCTGGGACCGGCTCAGGACGGACCCGATCTTGAAGTTCATGGTGGTGGCGGTGTCCTTCTACGGTATGAGCACCTTCGAAGGACCCATGATGTCCATCCGCGCCGTGAATGGGTTGGCCCATTTCACCAACTGGGTCATCGGCCACGTTCACTCCGGGGCCCTGGGGTGGGTGGGGATGATGTCCTTCGGAATGCTCTACTGGCTCCTTCCCCGGCTGTGGAATCGAGACCTGGCCTACCCCAAGATGGCCACGCAACACTTCTGGTTGGCAACCATCGGAATTGTCCTCTACACGGTGTCCATGTGGGTAGCCGGGCTCATGGAAGGCCTCCAGTGGAGAGCTCTCAACGAGACCGGTCAGCTTGCCAACCCCATCTTCCTCGACATCGTCAACCGCCTCATGCCTTACTACTGGATCCGTGTCCTTGGCGGGACTCTCTATCTGACCGGGATGGTGATGTTCCTCTTCAACGTGATGAAGACCATCAAGGGTCCGGAACGAGGTGTTTCTTCGGAAGCTCCCTCGCCGGCTCCGGCGGGTTAAGGGGAGGCAAATCATGACAAACGACAATCAGAACCACGGCTCCGAGGCAGGCTACGGCGACTTCCATCGCAGAGTATTGGAAGGGAAGAGCGCTGTCTTCGCCATCGTGACTACCATCGCTATCCTCATCGGCGGAATCGTGGAGATTATCCCCATGTACACCGCTGGTGCGGGTCCCGAGACGGCCGACTGGGTGACCCCCTACACCCCCCTGGAGGTGGCCGGTCGGGATATCTATATCCGTGAGGGGTGCTATCTCTGCCACTCCCAGTGGGTGCGCCCCATGCGAGCCGAGGTTCTCCGCTATGGGGAATGGACTCGGGCGCCCGAGTACCAGTACGACCGCCCATTCCTCCTGGGTTCCCGGCGGATGGGGCCTGACCTCCAGCGGTTGGCTCAGAAGTACCCGGACGCCTGGCACTATGAGCATATGAGGGATCCCAGGAGCACTTCCCCCGGGAGCGTAATGCCCCCGTACCCCTGGCTTCTGGACGACACCGTCGATCCGGATGACATCCAGGCCTCTGTACGGGCCCTCCAAAAATCCGGGGTTCCCTATTCCGACGCCGAAGTCCAGGGTGTTGCCACGAGCATGGCCTCCCAGGCCCAGGGGATCGTGCAGAGTTTGGCGGGGGCAGGGATACAGACTGAGGCGGACCGGGAGATCATCGCCGTCATTGCCTACCTCCAACGCCTTGGCCGTGAGGGGAAAGCCTATCTTCCCGGTCAGAGCGGAGGAAGTGAATGAACCCGATCTTGAAGCTGGCAGCCGAGAGCATCAGTCTCGGATGGCTCATGGGGATCATGACGGTCTTCTTCCTGGCCAGTTTCCTGGGTTGGGTCTGGTGGGCCTATACGCCCAAGCACAAAGCCATGATGGATGAGGCGGCCCTGCTGCCTTTCACCGATGGAGAAGAAACGTGAGCAAGGACACGAATCGCCTTCTGGGGCATGCTGACGAGGCGGACGGCATCGAGGAATATGACAACCCGCTACCAGATTGGTGGTTGGGTCTCTTCTGGTTCTGCATCATCTGGGCCGTGGGGTACTCGATCCACTACCATTTCATCGCGGACCGTTCCCAGGAGAAGCAATTGGCCGCAGAGATGGCAGCCGCAGCGGAGATGTGGCCTGTGGTAGCGGCCGCAGATGTGGAATTTTCGGTAAGCCCCGAGGCGATCCAGGCCGGCGAAGAGGTGTACAACACCTACTGCTTCGTGTGCCATGCGGCTGGGTTGGAGGGGGGGATTGGCCCCAGCTTCCTGGACGAGGAGTGGATCCACGGAAACACGCCTGAGGATGTGATTCGGACGATCACAGATGGCGTGGTGGAGAAGGGAATGGCCCCCTGGGGACCAATCCTGGGAGCCGACCAAATCAATTATGCGGCTGCTTTTGTCCTAGCCAAGAACGCCGAGGCCCTTGGACTGCCCGTGGAGGAGATCCCCCAGCGGTCCGGTGCCGTCGAAGGTGCGGAGGGAGGGGGGTCCTAGCCCTCACCATCCCACTCCATTGGAAGTTTTCTTCATCAGGGCAAATCCGGCCCTCGGCGAGAGGGACGAATAGATACATGTTGGGCTTTTCGGGTACGAGGGAGTGGGTCTACCCCCAGTCCATTTCTGGGCGGTTCATGACCCTTCGGCGCTGGACCTTTTTTGCCCTTCACCTGGTCCTCTTTGGCGCCCCGTGGATCCTGGTCAACGGCCACCCCCTTCTCCTCATCGACATTCCTGCCAGGAGAGTTTTCCTGTTCGGAGGCAGTTTTACCGCTTCCGACACTTTCTTCCTGCTCCTGTTGATGCTCTTCCTGGCCTTCGCCCTCTTCTTTTTTACGGCGTTGTGGGGAAGGCTCTGGTGTGGGTACGCCTGCCCCCAGACCGTCTTCCTGGAGACTTGGATCCGGCCACTGGAGCTTTGGATCGAAGGAGACCGTACGCAGAGGAAGCGCCGGGACAAGCAGAAGCTGAGTTTCGACCGAATCTGGCGGAAGGCCGCGAAATGGGCGGCTTTCCTGGCGGTTTCCTTCCTGCTGGGAATGGCAATTGTCAGCCTATTCGTCCCGGCCCGTGAGCTCTGGACCCTTCGAGGCGGGTCTATGGCTTATGCCTTCGTGGGCATCTTCACCTTCCTTTGGTATTGGGACTTTACCTGGTTCAGGGAGCAGTTCTGCAATTATCTCTGTCCGTATGCTCGATTCCAGAGCGCACTTACCGACGATGAGACCCTCCTCGTCGGGTACGATCCAAGACGAGGTGAGCCCCGGGGCGGGAAGGCCGCTGCGGCGGACGGACGTTGTATTGCCTGCAACAAATGCGTGGTTGTGTGCCCTCAGGGGATCGACATTCGGGACGGATTTCAGTTGGAGTGTATTCAGTGTGCCCGCTGTATCGATGCCTGCGTTTCCGTCATGGATAAGCTTGGTCATAGGACATTGGTGGAGTACACATCGCTGGCGGAGGGAGAGGGCAGGAAGGTCCGTCGCCTGCGCCCCAGGACCCTCATCTATGTGGGCCTTCTATCCTCCCTGGTGGTTTTTGGTGGAGTCCTCATGGCGCAACGGGTGCCGTTCGAGGCAACCGTGAACCGTGTCCCCGGCTCGCTTTTCACCATCGACCCGGATGGCTTCGTCCGGAACACATACCTGCTCCAACTCACCAGCAACAAGCCGGGGGACGAGGAGGTGGAGTACTCGGTTTCTGTGGAGGGGCTCGAGGGTGCAGAGGTCCTTTTTCAGGACGTGAGCCTGAGCTCCAACCAGACCTTGACCCTCCCGCTCATCGTGAGGCTGCCCCTGGAGGACTCCATGGAGCGGACCATCCCCATCGACGTGAGGGTCACCTCTCCAGATGGCGACCTCATTGTGCCCACGACCTTCAAATCCGGAACGGCCATCGGGGGGGGTGGAGGGTGAGGAAGGCCAAGAAGGAGGGTGAGTCCCGTCTCTGGCCCATTCTCATTGGAGCCGGGCTGGCTCTGGTAATTCTGGTGAATGGGATTTTCATCTACATCGCGGTCAAGGGGGCCGACCCCGTTGTCCCCTCCTACGTCACCGAGGAACGTTAGCCCGCCTGTGGAGGGCGATCCCCCCGGGGTTCCCCGAGTTTCCCGTTGCCCACATTGCGGGACACCCGTGGAAGGTTCCGAGGACGTCTACTGCTGCTCCGGGTGTAAGATGGCTGCGGCCATCATCAAGGGGGCAGGGTTGGAGTCCTATTACCAGGAAAGGGAGGCCTATCCTCCCCGCCCTGAGGGGGATGCCGGCGGCTGGGATGTTTATCCTGTAGCGGTTGATCAGGACGGGATTGCCGAGATCCGCCTTCAGGTCGACGGCCTCCGGTGCGCCTCCTGCGTTTGGGTAACGGAAAACGTGCTCCAACGGACCGACGGGGTCGAAGAGGCCACCCTGAGCTACGCCACTGGGCGGGCTCGAGTGAGGTGGGACCCTGACAGGGTCCCACTGGGGGAATTGGCGGGACGCATCTCCACCCTTGGGTATCGTCCGCGGATTCTGGGGGAAGACGGGGTCGGAGACACAGCCCTCCTGGTCCGGTTGGGCGTGTCCGCCTTCGCCGCCATGAACATCATGATGCTTTCGGCGGCGCTCTATACCGGGTGGCTTGGGGGGATGCACCCCCGATACGTAGCTCTCTTCCAGTGGATAAGCCTTGCTCTTGCGGCCCCTGTAGCCATCTGGTGCGCGGCGCCCTTCTTTGTTGCGGCGGCGAGCGGGCTCCGTCACGGAATCCTTCACATGGATCTTCCAATCGCCCTTGGAATCGG
>CBDUAX010000287.1:0-6333 GCA_965365235.1 uncultured bacterium | reverse complement strand
GGATGCCATCCGTGAGGTCCGACCCTTCGGTGTGGACCTTTGCACAGGCGTGCGCACTGCAGGGCGCCTGGACCCGGCGAGACTCGCTGCCTTCATGGACGCGGTGGAATCGACTCTCTGACCCCTGCGGGTCTCCGTCTTGGGGGTTGATCCCCGGCCCCTGGCCGGCACCACTGCTTGAGTCGCTCGGACTGCTCCTGCGAAAACGACGGACCAGTCCTATCTTCCCCGATTCAATTTCCCCGATCGCTTTGGAGGTTTCTGTGGGCGTCCCATCTTCTCCGAGTTCCCCTCTTTCCTCGACCGTCCGCCGGTCTGGCACGGCGCTCTTATTGGCGGCGGCTCTCTTCCAGCTCTCTTGCGCGCCCGCTGACGATTCCGAGGCAGATGACCCGTTTCTCTGGCTGGAAGAGGTGGAGGGGGAAGAGGCCATGGATTGGGTCCTGGGTCAGAACGAGCTGACCCGTGCCGAGCTCAGGGCGTTTCCAGCGTATCAGCGGCTCTACGAAAACACACTGGAGATCCTGACCTCCGACGACCGAATTGCCTATCCGGGAATCCAGGGGGATTTCCTCTACAACTTCTGGACTGACGGGGATCACCCCAGGGGTGTCTATCGCCGAACATCCTGGGACTCCTACCTGAGTGGGAGCCCTCGGTGGGAGGTCGTACTGGATGTCGATGCACTAGTGGAGGCGGAGGGAACTCCGTGGGCGTTCCGCGGAATGAACTGCCTGTTGCCCCAGGAACGACTCTGCCTCGTGTCGCTGTCACCGGGTGGCTCCGACGCTGTCGAGGTCCGGGAATTCGACCTCGAGGCCAAGAGCTTCGTCGAGGACGGCTTCACCGTTCCCGTCTCCAAAAACACCTCGGCCTGGGTGGATGAGAATACGCTCCTCGTGGGCCACAACCTGAACGAGGAGTATGTGACCCCTTCCGGGTACTCCGGAGCGGCCTGGTTGTGGGACCGGGGTACACCGCTGGAATCGGCGACCCTCCTCTTCGAAGCCGAAGCCAACGACATGGGTGTTTTTGTGGCAACAGAGGAGACCGCGTCCGGGCCGGTGACCGTGGTCGCCCGGCTGATCACGATCTTCGAGACAGAGTACAGTTTTCTTCGGGATAGTGCGTTGGTCAGATTGGATATTCCCTTGGACGCCCAGATGACCCTCCTTGGGGATCAACTGGTTCTCCAGCTCGTTTCCGATTGGACGGTGGATGGGCGCACGTATCCCGAGGGTTCTGTTGTCAGCATGGACCTGGAAGACTTCATGGCCGGGGAAGGTGTTGTGGAGCTGGTGGTGGAACCGGGGGAACGCTCCACCATCAACGGGATCACGGCCACCAAGGACTACCTCATCGTCAATCAGCTCACTGAGGTTCAGGGCCAGCTATTCCGATACTGGCGGGAGGAGGGCCGTTGGGCGAGGGAGGGGATCGATACGCCGGAAATGGGGGCTGTCGGGATCCGGTCCGCATCGGTCCGCCACAACCGGTTCTTCTTCACCTTCGACTCCTTCACCAAACCCACCACCCTTTATCTGGCCGAGGAGGATGGGCGTGTGCGGGAGGTGCGGGCCTTGCCGGAGCAGTTCTCATCCGAGGGGTTGGTGGTGGAACAACATCATGCCACCTCAAGGGACGGTACGAGAGTGCCTTACTTTGTGGTTCTTGCCGAAGACGCCGCACTGGACGGTGGGCACCCCACCCTTCTCACGGCGTACGGTGGATTCAACATCTCCTCCACCCCATCATATCTGGGTGCATTGGGGAGAGGTTGGGTGGAGGAGGGCGGCGTTTATGTTCTGGCAAATATCCGGGGGGGTGGAGAGTTTGGGCCGTCGTGGTGGAAGGCGGGGCTGAAGGAGAACCGTCAGCGGGTGTATGACGACTTCATCGCAGTGAGCGAGGACCTCGTTGAAAGGGGGATCACCTCACCGGATCACCTGGGGATCATGGGCGGAAGTAACGGCGGTCTTTTGGTTGGGGCCGCCATGACACAGCGTCCCGATCTCTATGGCGCGGTGGTGGTCCAGGTGCCGCTACTGGATATGAAGCGCTACCATACCCTTCTCGCCGGGGCCAGCTGGATGGCCGAATACGGGGACCCTGACGATCCAGAGGAGTGGGCCTATATCAGCCGGTATTCGCCCTATCAGAACGTCAGAGAAGATGTGGATTACCCCAGGCCCTTCATCTTCACCACCACCCGGGACGACCGGGTGCATCCGGGCCACGCCAGGAAGATGGCTGCGCTGATGAAAAGCTACGGGAAGGATGTTTTGTACTTTGAAAACGTAGAGGGCGGCCATGGCGCCGGGGTGACGCCCGAGCAACGGGCCGAATCCATGGCGCTGACTCTGGCCTACCTCCAGATACAATTGAATGACTGAGACACCGATGTTTTCCAAGATCGAGGCCGATCGGATCCTGAAGCGGGCCGCTGAGATCGAGGGGTCCGGGAATGCGGAGCCTCTCAGCGTTTCCGAGCTTCGTTCCATCGCTGGGGAAGCCGGCTTCGGATCAGCCGCTGTGGACCGGGCCATCGCAGAGGCGAGGCGGGCAGCGTCTTTGGAGATCCACCGTCCTCCGGTGCAGAGGTCCGGACTCATCTGGATCAACCTTTCGACGCTCCGGTCGGTGCCGGTGGAAGTCACGTCGGAGCAGTTGATGCGGGCCGTGCGCCTCTTCCAGCCGTACAGGGAGGGCCCTGCCCAGGTCAAACTCGAGGAGCATCAGATCACCTGGCGAGACGACAAGGGACTCCAATTCGCGGTTACCTCTGCAGAGGGAAACACTCGGATCAGTGTGTTCCTCTCGAAGGTTCTGATTCGTCGAGGAAGGTGGATGGGCTGGGTAAAATCGGCCGCCGACCGTCTCGAGACCTTGGTGCTGATGGTGGCGGCACAGGACCTCCCTGAGGCGACGAGCCTCACCAAAGCCGGGGAGCGGAAAGCTGTGGACTCAAGACTGAGGGCGCCTTCGAGAGGGGAGTAGAGAGGAGGAAACCCGAAAGCCTCCGGCCCGGTCTTTCGGAACAGGCGAGTTCCCTTACCGTGTACGAGCCAGAAGAAACGGTTCCCGTCGCCCGTAAAGGTTCAAATGACCTCTTTGTTCTCTCGCGAACTTCGCACCGAGATCGCGCGAAGGGTCCTCTCTTCGGTTGGCGTTGGCACGTACACCTTCGGAGCAGCCACCGGCCTACCATATGCTCGGTTTCTTGGGCTCCGCTCTGCAGCCGAACGAGCATTCTGGAGGGACGATCTGGACGACGCGGAACGGCTGGCCCGAGAACTCCTTTCTCTGGCGGACCGGTACGTTTCCGACTGGAACTACGGCAATGCCATCCACCACGGCCATAACCTATTGGGGCGGATCGAGTTGAAGGGGAATCGCCTGGGGCCGGCTGTGGAGCATCTCCTGGAAGCGGGGAAGACCAGAGGCTCACCGCAGCTAAATTCCTTCGGCCCGAATATGACCTTGGCCAAAGAGTTGCTGGAGCTGGGAGAGACGGAGGCTGTGTTGGAATTCCTCGATCTCTGTGAAGCATTCTGGAAAACTGTTGCCCATGAGGTGGCGGGGGCCTCACATCCCTTGGATCGGTGGCGGGAGGCAATCCAGGCTGGAGAGATCCCCGACTTTGGAGCGAATCTGCTCTATTGAAAGGGGTGGATCAGGCCCCAAAGCTGGATCGTCTGTCGAGCCCCATCCGGGCCCTTCCCCAGTGTCGACGGGGCCATTCCATCCACTGGGGTTTGGGGGTCCGTCAGGGAACCTTCACCGACCCTTCCCCTCCGGAAAGCTCTCCCCCGAGATGTAGCTGGCCAGCGGAGTCCGCCGGAAAACCGGTGAGAGAAAGGACCCGCTCACGAAGGCGGATACAAAAAAAGGAGCAGTTTTTGAGCGCGTTCGAATACCTGGCCGTGCTGGTTTCTCTGATCTTGGGACTGGGCATCGCCCACATTCTCACCGGCGTCGGCCGCATGATTCATCTCCGCCGGACCGTAAAGGTTGATTCCGTCCACCTCATTTGGACGTTGGCAACCTTCCTCATTCTTGTCTTGAACTGGTGGGTCTTCTTTCAATCACGGTCGGTGCCCAGCTGGAGTTTCGCTGCCTTCCTCCTGGTGATCGCGTGGGCTGTAGCCTTCTACCTGATGGCTGTGGTGCTCTTCCCCCCGGGAATGTCAGGGGGCGAGGAATACGGTGCGGTGTTTGAATTCAACCGTTCCTGGTTCCTGGGCTTGTTCGTCTCCTCGAGCCTGATCGATATCATCCAGACCGCCGTCAGGGGGGACCTTTTCGATCCACCATTCTATCTCCCCTTCGTTTTGCATATGGTCGTGTTGGCGGGGATCGGAATTTTCTACAACAACAGGCGGTATCATCTCTCTTTCGCATCCTACGTGTTGATGATCGGACTCTTCTGGGCTCTCGGGGCCCGGGGGCTCCTGGAGGGATAGATCCTGCGGGAGCTTGGCTGGGAAGTCCCTCCGGGAAGCCCTGCCTCCGGTCCCGCACCTTGAATCGGCGGACCCCGCCAACCTGGCGTTGGTATCAGGACTGTCTCCACCGGAGTAACCTTTCCTTATTTCCATCGGTAGACGATGACAGAAGAACGCCACTATAACGAAGACGAGATCGCTGAGATCCTGGAGCGGGCCACCGCCGACGGAGGAGCCCCCGGCCCTTCAGCCGGTGGTGGCAGCACTGGCCTCACCCTGGTCCAACTGCAGGAAATCGGCTCTGAGGTAGGGATTCCCCCGGAACGGATCGCCGCTGCGGCCAGGACGGTCGGGAGCCGGGACCTTGTAGGCACTTCGGGTTCCTTTCTGGGTGCGCCCCGGTCCGTTTCTCGGATCGTGCCCATCGAGAGGGCCCTGGACGATGACGAGTGGACCCGTCTCGTGGTGGATCTGCGGGAGACCTTCGGAGCCATGGGGAAGGTCAAAACGCATGGCCCCCTGCGCTCCTGGACCAACGGAAACCTTCAGGTGCATGTCGAACCGGACGGAGAGAGGCATCGGGTTCGTTTGACGACCACCAAGGGCAGCGTGATTCCGGCCGTGGCCACCGGGGCCTTCTTCACTTTCGTTTCGGTTCTTCTTCTGACTCTGACGCTCACTGGCGGCGGAACCCTTCGTGAGCTGATCATGGCTCTATTCTTTGGAATCGCAGGGGTGGGGCAGTTGGCGTACACTCGAGGGACTCTCCCTGGGTGGGCCCGGGAGCGGGGGGATCAGATGGAAGGGCTCGCTCAGAGAATACCGCTGTTGTTGAAGGATTGACCAACCGGGGCTCCCCATATGCCAGGGAAGGACACACCGATGGCCGTTTTGCCTGCCGGCGCGGGCCAAACGGGGCTTATTTTTGCCCTCCTCCTGTGTGGTGCCTGTGACGAACCGGGAGAAGACGGCCCCTCACCCCCCAAGGCGGAAGCGTGGACCTTGGCAGCTCAGCCCAGCTTGTCCATCGGGGAGGTGGAAGGAGAGGCGCATTACCTCTTCGAAAAGATCAGTGGTGCGGCCCTGCTCCCCGACGGGAGAGTGGTGGTGGCCGACCGTGGCTCTGGAAACATCCGGGTGTTCGGGGAAGATGGCACCTTTGAAAGAGAGTTCGGCCGGCCCGGGCAGGGCCCGGGTGAGTTTCGGGACCTCAGTTCCCTGTCGGTTGTAGCTCCCGATACCGTAGTTGCCTTCGACTCCGGCCTCTACCGACTCTCCAGGTTCCTGATCTCTGGTGAGTTGGTGAGGACTTATCAGGCCCATGCCTCGGATGGGATGCCTGAACTCTACCTGGGAACCTACTCAACGGGGGATCATGCTTTCGGGTGGATCCGCCAGATACCTCGTGATTGGTCGGCCGTGTCGCCGGATGTGATGCAGTACAGCCGGTTCGAGGTTGAGGGAAAGGGCGTCCTGCCTCTGGCCACCGTACCGGGGATGAGACGTCTCCGGTCGCCCCTACCCTTCTCCCCTCACCCGTTGTTTGGCATGGTCGGCGACTCGGTCCTGATCACCGACGGGCTTTTTCCGAGGATCGAAGTCCTGGGTCCCCAGGGTGAGAAAGTCCGGGAGATACCGGTTCCACCAATCCAGGTCGATAAGGAGGAGGCCTGGGCGGGGTTGGAACAGAAGCTTGCCGACCGGAACGACTCCATGTTTGCTGGGATTCTCCCTGACATCCCACGCTTCGATTCGATCCCCCAGATCGCGCGTTTCCTACTGGACGATGAAAGCCGTCTCTGGGTGAAGAAATACGACCCCCTGATCGATAGCCATTGGTTCGGTCGCCAGGGAACCGGTGGCGAGTGGCAGGTTTTGGAGATCAGCG
>CBDUAX010000286.1:0-6393 GCA_965365235.1 uncultured bacterium | reverse complement strand
GCCTGGGGTCCACAACGTGAGAAACGCTCTGGGGGCAACCGCTGCGGCCCGTTGTCTGGGTGTCGAATGGCAACACGTCGAAGAAGGCCTCAGTGTCTTCAAGGGGATTGGGAGACGCTTCGAGGTATTGGGGGAGGCCGGGGGCATCACGGTGGTCGACGACTATGCCCACCATCCCACCGAGGTCAGAGCCACCATCTCAGCCGCACGGTCTCGGTACCCGGGCCGGAGAATCGTGGCCGTCTTTCAACCGCACCTTTTCTCCAGGACCCGGGACTTCGCAATCGAATTCGGCCGATCACTGGCTGCGGCGGACGAGGTCTGGGTCTCCGAGATCTACCCTGCCAGGGAGGATCCCATACCCGCGATCTCCGGGGTTCTGGTTGCCCAGGCGACGCTCGATGCCGGGGCCGAGCACGTCTTCTTCCACCCGGAACTCTCCGAGTTCCCCTACGCGCTCCAGGACTCCCTCCGGCCCGGAGACGTGTGTTTGACCATGGGGGCCGGATCCATCGAATTCCTGGGAGGGGACCTCCTGGCGGTCCTCAGAGGACCCGACGCTCGGGACGACCAAGAGGAGCAGGCATGAGGCGCTGGTTGGTGTCCGGACTCGTCCTGGTGGTCGCCGCGGTGTTGGCAGCTGGGGTCGCTCAGCTTCCCAGCGCGCTCGCCAGGGTAGAGGCCTTCCGGATCTCCGAGATCCGGCTCGAGGGGAATCGGTTCCTCACCCTGGAGGAGGCGGCGAAGGCGGTCGCCATTTCTCCCATGGCCAGCGTATGGGACGATTTCCAACTCCTGGAAGACCGGCTCCAGGCGCACCCGCTGGTGGAGAAGGCACGAGCGAAACGTCGATTTCCCAATGCTCTGGTCCTGGAGGTAGAGGAAACCCAACCGGTGGCCCTCTTTCCCACTCCGGCCCTCGAGCCGGTGGACGCCCTGGGACGGTTCCTTCCCATCGATCCCGCCCAGCACCGTCTCGATCTTCCCATCATCGGCCTCAAAGGGAGAGGGAAGGGAGAGAGCATCACGGCGGCGGAACGGCGACTGGTGGCTGGAGAGCTGGCCCGGTTGGGCGTGGGTGACCCTGAGTTGGTGGCCCGCATCTCCGAGATCACCCTGGACCCCCGGGGGGACCTCAGGGCTCGCCTCTGGCGGAGGGGCGCCCAGGGCGAGGTCTGGGACCTGCCGTTGACGCTTCACTTCACGCCCAACCTTCCGGACCGCCGGTTCCGGGAAGCCATGAGGGTACTGGAAGACGCCATGATCCAATTCGAAGGCGATGTCGTGGCTGGCCTGGATCTACGGTTCGAGGACCAGGTGGTGGTCCGTCTCAACAAGGTCCGAGGAAACTGACCATGCGCGCGAACCTCATCGCAGCTCTCGATATCGGCACCACCAAGACGTGTGCAGCCATCGGCGAGCTCTCCATGGATCCCTCCCGGTTCCCTGGCCTCAAGATTCTCGGAGTGGGTCAGGCCCGGACCTCGGGTATGCGCCGTGAGGTCGTGACCCATATCGAGGAAACCACCGAATCGGTGAAGAAGGCTCTGAAAGAGGCTGAGCTCATGGCGGGGGCCACCGTCGACCGGGTTTATGCGGGCATCGCCGGGGACCACATCCAGGCGTTCTCGTCTACCGGCGTGGTGGCGATTGGTGGGGAAGAGGTGGGCCCGCAGGACCTCAACCGGGTCCATGAGGTGGCCAGGGCCGTTGCCTTGCCCCCGGACCGTGAGCTTCTCCACGCCATCCCCCAGGAATATATGGTAGACCACCAGGGGGGCATCAAAGACCCCATGGGGATGGCCGGCACACGTCTGGAAGCGGAGGTCTATCTCGTTACTTCGGCCTCTGCCTCCACCACCAACATCCGGAAAGCCGTCTCCAGGGCTGGGTACCGGGTGCAGGAGTTGGTGTTGGAACCTCTGGCTTCGGCTCGGGCTGTCCTCACCGAAGACGAGAAAGAGGTGGGCGTGGCCATGGTGGAGTTGGGAGGTGGCACCACGGATGTGGCCGTCTACTACGAAGGGAAGATCCGCCACGTGGGCATCCTCCCCTTCGGAGGTCTCACGGTGACCAACGATCTGGTCAAGGGTCTATCCATCCCCTTCGGCGAGGCTCAGAAGGCAAAGGAGCAATACGGCGCGGCCTTCGCGCAGATGGTGGATCCCCAGGAGACCGTGGAGCTGCCGGGGCCCAGCCCTGGCCAACGGCGCCATGTGGCTCGGGAGCTTATCGCTCACATCGTCGAACAGCGTCTGGACGAGATGTTCGGCCTGGTTCAGGAAGAGCTGGATCGGAACCAGCTGGTGGACAAGCTGGGGGCCGGGATCGTCCTGACCGGTGGGGTCACGGCCATACCAGGCATCGTCGAGCTGGCCCAGCAGGTGTTTGCGGCGCCGGTCCGAGCCGGAATTCCCCAGGAGGGACTCACCGGCTTGGCGGATTCGGTCGGCCTGCCTCGCTTACTGTAGCGGGGTTGGCGTTGTACGGCGCAGACCGATTCAAGGAGACGGGTGAAGGCGCCTCGACACTTACGTCGGGTCTGATCTCCAAGATTATCGCATGGCTCAAGGAGTTTTTCTGATGGCTCCGGGCATTGGGTCCCGGACCCTCAGTTTGGATTTCGTTTTCTTTTTTCACGTACTGGTGTCTGCTCACACCAAGTCCCGGAGGTAGGAATGATGATCTTCGAGTTCGAGGACACCCCCACCAGCAACGCCCGGATGAAAGTCATCGGTGTTGGGGGGGCCGGAGGGAACGCCGTAAACCGCATGATCGACGAGGATCTGGAGGGGGTGGATTTCATCTCGGCCAACACCGATGCCCAGGTGTTGAAGGGATCCCGAGCCCAGTCCACCATCCAGCTGGGGAAGAAGCTGACCCGGGGGCTGGGGGCCGGAGCCCGGCCCGAGATCGGTCGGCAGGCGTTGCACGAGAGCCAGGAAGAGGTCCGGAAGGCACTGGACGGTGCCGATCTGGTTTTCATTACGGCTGGAATGGGGGGGGGGACCGGGACCGGCGCTGCACCCATCATCGGCGAGATCGCCAGGGAGATGGGTGCCCTGACCATCGGCATCGTCACCCGACCGTTCTCCTTCGAAGGGAAGAAGCGGATGCGCCAGGCGGAACAGGGCCTGGCAGAGCTCCGGCGAACGGTGGACACCATGATCGTGGTGCCCAACGACCGCCTGCTGAGTGTTGTCGGGAAGGGTACTTCTTTCCGGGAGGCGCTCAAAAAGGCCGACGAGGTGCTCCTTCATGCAACCCAGGGGATCAGTGATCTCATCCGAGTAAGCGGTGAGGTCAACGTCGACTTCGCAGATGTCAGAACCATTATGGCCTGCCGGGGCCCGGCCCTCATGGGCTCGGGCTTTGGCGAGGGTGATGATCGGGCCGTGGAAGCGGCGCAGGAGGCCATTTCCTCGCCTCTCCTGGACGAAGTTTCCATCGCCGGGGCCAAGGGGGTCCTCATCAACATCACGGGTGGAATGGACCTTGCCATTGACGAAGTATCGCAGATCTCTAGCATTATCCAGGAAGAGGCCGGTGACGATGCCGAGATCATCTTCGGGGCTGTCCACGACCCGACCCTGGAAGGCAAGGTCAGGGTGACGGTCATCGCTACCGGATTCGACCGTACTCAGGAAGAAGAAGAGAGGGTCATCCGTCCGGAGTTCACCAGGACTCCCCAACCGAAGGCCCGGCCTCAACCCATGCCGGCCCAGCAGCCGGCTCAGCCTGCCCGGCAGGTGGCCGTGGGTGGGGGCGCCGCCGAGATGACGGAACTTCCCTTCCAGCGGTTTCCGGAGCGGGTGGTGACCATGGAACAGATCAGGGAGTTGGATATCCCGACGTTCATCCGCCGCCAGATGGACTAGAAAGGATTCTGGCCGGATCCGATCCAGGAGTTACCTTTCCGGCATCGTAGGTCGCACTGAGGAGTAGTATGAGCAGGTACCCGCTACAACGCCCCTGGGCCCTGTTTGGCCTGGTAGGGATCTTGGCCCTGGCGCTGATTGCCGGGGGGAAGTTGGCCTCCGATCCCCCGGAGGTTGGACTTCTGGCGCCCCTCCAGGCCTCTCCGGCGGAGGTCTGGGAGGAATTGGAGCTCCGATCCGGGCAGACATTCGGTGAGATCTTGCAGGGGGCCTCGGTGGGTTGGTCGGAACAGAACGCCCTCCTCATGGCGTTTCGCGAGCAGGCGAATCCCAGGAGGATGAGACCCGGGGCCCGGATCACCTTCCGGTGGTTCCCCGACCAGGAGCGGCTCAGAGGTGTCGATGTCGATCTGAGCAAGGACCAGACACTCCACCTCAACCGGGACGAGGTGGGGTGGTCTGCGACTCTGGAGGATACTCCGGTCAGGATCGACACCGTCTTCGCCTCAGGCATCATCCGGGACAATCTGTCCAACGCCGTGTACGGGGACTCGGCTTTGGCGGGCGTGGAGGGGCAGGACCGCGCCAAGATCGTGCATCTCATGGATCAGGTCTTCCAGTGGCAGATCGACTTCTCCCGTCAGGTCAGGACC
The DNA here is from genome assembly GCA_965365235.1 of uncultured bacterium. Lineage (GTDB taxonomy): Bacteria > Gemmatimonadota > Gemmatimonadetes > Longimicrobiales > Gaopeijiaceae > CBDUAX01. The sequence goes on along the minus strand of CBDUAX010000286.1, from coordinate 1,862 downwards.
GGGGACACCTACCGGCTGGTTTTTGAGGCCGGCTTTCGCCCCGACGGATCCATGAAGGGGGAGCACATCCTGGCGGCGGAATACGCAAACCAGGGGACGCCATATTTCGCAATCTGGTTCGATCCCAACGACGATGGCGACGGGACCTACTACGACGAGTTCGGGAAGTCGGTCCGGAAGGCTTTCCTCATGAAGCCCCTGGAGTTCCGCAGGATCTCGTCGCGTGTGAACGCCAACCGCCTCCACCCCATCCACAACTACCGCCGGCCCCATAACGGGGTGGACTACGCTGCCAACACAGGCACGCCCATCATGGCTACGGGGGACGGGGTGGTGATCTACGCCGACTGGAAGGGTGAGCTGGGGAGACTGGTGGAGATCCGGCACCCCAATGGGTGGGTGACCCGGTACGGCCATATGAGCCAATTTGCGGTGCGACCCGGAAACCGGGTAAAACAGGGCCAGACCATCGGCTACGTGGGCCAGACCGGGGGAGCCACCGGGCCCCACCTCCACTACGAGATGCGGAAGTCCAACGGGAGCGTCCTGAACCCACTCTCCATCCGCCTGCCTCCAGGAGACCCGGTTCCGTCTACGTCTCTGGGTAAGTGGGCTCTCGAGTCCAGGGCCCGGCTGGAGATGTTGGAGACCCTTCCCGGGATCCCGATCCCGGTCCTGGCCGAAGCCCCCAACGAACAAGCTCCTGAGGAGGGTGCGGCCGCCGGGGGCAGCTAGAGAACCCGTTCGAACGGACTTTTTGAAGGGGGGCCTGCCCTGGGGGAGGCCCCTCTTTCTGTCTATCTTTTCTTACCCTTTTTGAGGGGTCCCCGGATCGTAGCCCTTTTTTCTCAACGTGTGGTCGAACCCGCCAAACCATGGCCCGTCTCTTCAAAACCAAGACCGAGAAGAAAAAATCTCTCTGGTCCAAAGTCGTAAAACTCGCCCTCACTGACGTCCGGGTGGCGGTGGGGGGGTTGGACACCGATACCCTGGAATCTCTGGAGGAGCGGCTCCTGGCGGCGGACTTCGGGGTCCCGGCCACCATGCGTTTGGTGGATCATGTGGAGGATCTGGCCCGGAAGGGGAAGGTCCGTGGATCCGATGGGCTCAGGGGGGCGCTGAAGGAAGAGCTGATGGAGATTCTCTCTCCCGCGGCCGCCGCCTACCTCCAGGCCGCCGACGAGGGTCCGACCGTCTACCTCATCTGTGGAGTGAACGGGGTTGGGAAAACCACCTCTATCGCCAAGTTGGCAAGCCGCCTCAGGGCGGAAGGTCGGAGCGTCCTGGTGGCGGCGGCGGATACATACCGGGCCGGTGCGGTGGAGCAACTCAAGGTATGGGCGGAGCGGGTCGGGGCCGAGTTCGTAGGGGGACAGAGGGGTGGTGACCCTGCTGCCGTGGCTTTCGACGCCATCGAGGCGGCATTGAAGCGGAAAATCGACGTTCTCCTGGTGGACACCGCCGGGCGCCTTCATACCCACCGGAACCTAATGGAGGAGCTCGAGAAGGTGGAGCGGGTCATCAAGAACAAGTTGGATGGGGCGCCTCATGAGAGCCTCATCGTTCTGGATGCCACTGTGGGCCAGAATGCTCGCTCTCAGGTCGAGGCGTTTTCCAAGACTGTACCCCTTTCCGGTATCATCCTGGCCAAACTGGACAGCTCTGCAAAAGGCGGGATCGTAGTTGGCCTCCAGGAGGAATTTCACCTTCCGGTGAAGCTGGTGGGGACGGGGGAGGGGTTGGACGACATGGAGGTCTTCGATCCCGGGGCTTTTGTGGAGGGCGTCTTCCAGGAGGCTTGAGTCGTGGATTTCTCCCAACTGGACAAACCCATCCAGTTTCTGAAGGGCGTGGGCCCGAAG
>CBDUAX010000285.1:0-6421 GCA_965365235.1 uncultured bacterium | reverse complement strand
CACCGCCTATCTCACAGGCCTGGCCTTCGGGCCCGGGCCGGAGATGTATCGAGCCGTTTTCCGGTTCGCGGGGTGCGCCGCCTTCGTGGGGTACGCTCTCGCCCACCTTCAGAAGTCCATCTGGTACAAGGGCTCCTGGAGCACGACCTTCAAGAACCTGTTCGACGGCCTGGTCTACGGACTCCTCACCGGCGGACCCTTCGGTTGGCTCTGGCCGGAGATGTAGCCTCAGGCCCATCCAATGGACTCCGGGGCGGATTGCCCGGAGCCTTGAGAATCACCCCTGGGTCCTGTGGTGAAGCGGGCCCGGGGGCCAGAGGGTAGATTGGGATCGGAACCCGGTCTATCTCCATAGCGGCCCCCTGGCCCGAACCCCAAAGGATCCGTGCCCCCGACCCCCACCTACGACATCCAGTCCATCCGGAGACGCATTCCTTCCCTTGAGCGGTTCGTATCCATGAACAACTGCTCTCAAGCCCCACAGATGGACGTGACCCGGGACGCTGCGGAGGCCTATCTAAACTCCTGGCGCCAGGACGGGATGGACTGGGACCGATGGATCGGAGAGGTAGAGGCGGCCCGAGTCGCCTTCGCGCAACTGATTCAGGCGAACCCGCAAGACATCGCAGTCTGTACCTCCGTCTCCCAGGCCACCTCGTCCGTCGCCAGCGCCCTCGACTACTCCCAGGGGCGGAACAGGATCCTGGCAACAGAGGGTGAATTCCCCACCGTCGGGCAGGTGTGGACGGCACAGAAGGCAAGAGGGGCCAAGGTAGACTGGGTCCCAGCCCGGGACGGAAAGATCCCCCTGGAGGGGTACGCGGAAAAACTCACCGAAAAGACCCTCCTGGTCTCGGCCTGTCACGCCTACTTCCAATCAGGGTTCTTGCAGGACATCGGGGCTGTGACCCGGATGGCCCGGGAAGTGGGGGCCCTGGTCTACGTGGATGCCTACCAATCCATGGGGACCGGACCGCTGAACGTCAGAGAGTTGGACGTGGATTTCCTGGCCTCCGGAACGCTGAAATTCCTTCTGGGCATCCCCGGGATCGCCTTCCTATATGTGAAGCCATCGGTGGCCGAACGCCTCCAGCCCACCGTCACGGGGTGGTTCGGGCGATCCAACCCCTTCTCTTTCGATCCCCGGGACTGTACCTGGGCCGAAGGAGCTAGAAGGTTCGATACAGGTACACCGCCGATCTTTGCAGGCTACGTTGCCCGGGCGGGGATGGGCGTCATCCAAGAGGTCGGGTTGGACCCTATCGGCGCCTGGAACCGGGTCCTCTCCAAGGCCCTCGTGGATGGAGGGAAGGATCGGGGGCTGAAGGGTCTCGGGGCCGAAGATCCGAAAAAGAAGACCCCCACAACCGCCTTCATCGTGCCAGATAATCCAGAGGAGGTGGAGCGGAGGATGAGACAGCGGGGCGTGCTCGCCTCGGCCCGGGGACCGGCTATCCGGTTGGCGCCCCACTTCTTCTGCACCCTGGATGACGTAGAGGTGGCTCTGGACACCCTGGTGGACCTCCTCCCATGAGTAACATGCCGGCCGTCAGGGAAACCTTCGGGTCTCGGCTGGGGATTCTGGCCACCATGATCGGCGTGGCCGTCGGACTGGGGAACGTCTGGCGGTTCCCCTACATGGTGGGGCGGTATGGTGGAGCCGCCTTCGTCCTCCTCTACCTGGTGTTCGCCCTCTTCGTGGGGGTTCCTGCGTTGATGGCTGAATGGAGCCTTGGCCGGCATACACGGAGGGGGTCCGTAGGAGCTTTCCAAAAGGCGGGATTCCCATGGGGAAGACCGCTGGGCTGGGTTCTCTTCGCTGGAGTTTCGGCCGCCACGGGATACTACTGCAACGCCATCGGGTGGGTCCTCTTTCACGGACTGTCAGAGCTGGCTGGGTTCGACGGGGGCGCGATTCTCCCACCCGAGGTGGGGTTCTCCGCACGTGCCTTCGGCCTTCAGCTTCTCCTGACCGGGGGAGTGATCCTCGGCGCCGTCGTCGTCCTCCTCCGAGGGGTGAGAGCCGGGATCGAACGAACTTCGCGAATCCTTACACCCCTCCTCTTCTTCACACTTCTCCTCCTGATCCTGCGATCTCTCACTCTTCCGGGATCTTTCGAGGGATTGAGCTGGTTCATCCTCAAATTCCGTCCCCAGGAGCTCGATGCCGCCGTGGCCATGGCGGCCCTCGGTCAGGTCGTGTTTTCGATGGCCCTCGGGGGCACCTTCATGGTGGTCTATGGCTCCTATCTCAGGGACGAGGATGCCCTGGGATCGAACGCCCTTTTGACGGTGGTTGGAGATACCTCAGCCGGCCTCATGGCAGGTTTGGCGATCTTCCCGGCTGCCTTCGCTTTAGGTAAAGAACCGGGAAGCGGCCCGGCCCTGATATTCTCAACCCTGCCGGAGGTGTTTTCAATATTGCCAGGAGGGCGAGTTTTCGGCCTCCTCTTTTTCTTTTCACTGGGTGGCGTCGCCTTTCTCTCCGCGGTGGCCGCCTTCGAAGTCCTGATCGCCGGAATTACTGACAACACGACCACCAACCGCAGAGCGGCGACCTTCGGTTTGGCTCTGGGTGTTTTTGGTCTTTCCCTTCCTCCCATGCTCAACATGAGGGTGTTCGTTCCGTGGGATCTCACCTTCGGGTCAGGGCTCCAAACCGCGGGGGTTCTCCTCGCGGTTCTTACGGTGGGATGGGCCTTGGATCGGCGTGAGGTGCTGAAACAACTTCGGTTGGTCGAAAAAGACCGTATCTCCGGCCTTCTCCTCTTCTGGATCCGGTGGGTGATCCCGGCGGCCATCCTCCTCGTGGGGTCGTGGTGGTTCGTCACGGAGGCGTTTCCGGTCTTGAGCGGATAGGCCCGGCAGCGCCCGGGCGGTTGCCCCTTCCTGGCCCTCTCTTCTATCCTTTTCAGGCCCTGGCGGCCACCGTCCAACGGTGCCTCACTGGCGGACCCGGGCCTCGTGAACCCAGACACCGAGTCGAGAACGATGAGGAAATCCTCAATCCCATGGTTTGTGATCCTCCCAACCATCGCTCTACTGGAGCTTCTTTCTCCTCCTGCACTCTCCAGCCAGAGCCGGATCCAGGCCATGCCAGGCCACGCCCGGTATCAGGAGGTATCCCCGCGAATTCGTGGGTCTATGGTCTCCGGCGCCCTCTCCGTGGAGTGGGCGGAAGACGGCGGGAGTTTACAGTATGCGTTCGACGGGAAGCTCCACCGGTTTGACCTCAGCACTGGTGAGGTCGAGTTGCTTCCAGAAGACCCGCCTGAACCTCAGAGCCGCTTCAGAGGCCGGGGAGGTCCGGCCAGAGGGCGACAGTTCGACACCGCAGAATCCCCGGATGGGACCAGGAAAGCCTTCTACCGGGACAGGAACCTATTCATCAGCGCGGCAGACGGAACAGACGAGGTGGGCCTCACCACCGACGGAAACGAAGCGGACCGCATCAAGTACGGCACTGCAAGCTGGGTGTACGGGGAGGAATTGGGCCAACGCACTGCCATGTGGTGGTCACCCGACGGGGGGAGGCTCGCATATTACCGATTCGATGAGAGCCCGGTGAAGGACTACTACCTGCAGTTGAACCAGACCGAAATCCAAAGCACGATCGATGTCGAGGCCTACCCGAAAGCCGGTGCGCCCAATCCGGTGGTGGATCTCTACGTGTATGACCTCGAGGCGAAACGGTCCGTCCACATCGACGTCCGGGACGGACAGCCTTTCACCAACGATGTCGTTGGCCACTATGTCTACGCGGTGGATTGGAGCCCCGACGGAAGTGAGATCACCTTCAATCGGATGAACCGGAAACAGAACATCCTCGAGTTCACGGCTTGCGACCCAGAATCGGGAGACTGCCGCGTCATCATCCGGGAAGAGTGGCCTGATAGTTGGGTTCAGAACCACCCTCCAAAACAGTTCCTGGAAGACCAAAACCGGTTTCTCTGGATCTCGGAACGGAGCGGGTTCCGGAACCTCTACCTCTACGACATGAGTGGAAAGCTCCTCACTACCCTGACCGAACACCCTTTCGAGGTAGCCAACGTAGTGCGGGTGGACGAGGACGCCGGCGTAGTCTTCTATATGGCCCGAAGCGGGGATAACCACATGAAGCTCCAGCTTCACCGAGTGGGGCTGGATGGCACCGGTGACCGGCGCCTCACAGATCCGGCATTCCACCACTCGGTGAGTTTCGCACCAGACGGCGCGCACTACGTGGATGTGGCTCAGACCCATGACCATCCACCCTTCACAAACCTCCTCACCGAGAATGGGGAGGTGGTCGCCGAGTTGGCCACCAGCGACCTCACCGAGTTCGAAGCCTTGGGGCTGAAAAAGGTGGAGATGTTCACCTTCACCGGGGCTGACGGGAAGACCCAGCTCCACGGGATGCTCCACAAGCCCTCGGACTTTGATCCTACCAGGGAATATCCGGTTCTGGTGAGCGTCTACGCCGGCCCCGGGACCAACGGAGCGAGAGAGACCTTCACCCTTCCCAATGCTCTCACCGAATACGGTTTCCTGGTCCTTTCCCTGGATTCGAGGAGCGCTGGCGGTCGGGGGAAACGGTTTCTGGACGCCATCTACCTGAAGTTGAGCACCGGGGAGATCGATGATCAGGCTGCCGGGGTTCGGGCCCTCTGGGACCGCCCCTATGTGGTCCCAGGGCGAGCGGGAATCTTCGGCACTTCATACGGGGGGACCAGCTCCCTCATGGCCATTCTCCGCCACCCCGACGTCTTCTACGCCGCTTCAGCTTCTTCATCCGTGACCGACTGGCGGCACTACGACTCCATCTATACCGAGCGGTATATGTGGATCCCCCAGGAGAACGAGGAAGGGTATGACGCCGGCTCGGCCATGCTCTATGCCGAGAAACTCGAAGGCCAACTCATGCTGTACTACGGAACGGCGGACAACAATGTGCATCCGTCCAACACGCTTCAGCTCATCGAGGCACTCCAGGAAGCTGGGGAAAGTTTCGAAGTCCAGGTTGGTCCGGACCGGGGCCATACCGGGTTGAACCGGGATCGGATGATGGAGTTCTTCATCGAGCATCTGGTCCTGGAGCCACCGATGGTCTCTTCCGGGAGTTGACCGGATGGAATCTGGCAATACATCGGGGGACCCTTCTCCCAATTTCTGTTGAGGTTTTGAATGTTCTATTTTCTTCAGACACGCCCCCGGCCTCTGAGCCGGTTGGTTTTCTTTGCCCTTGCCCTGGGCATCGCCTCCCCCTTGCCAGCCGGGGCCCAACCGTGGTCCCAGGAGCAGGAAGCGGTATGGACCACCATGCAGGAGCTCTGGAGGTACTCCACGGACCTCCAGTTGGATGAATGGTTCCAGCGGGTGTCAGAGGATTATCGGGGGTGGACCATGGGGGACGCGGATACGCGGGGGAAAGAAAGCTGGCGTGAACAGGCTCGAGCCCGGTTTTCGGCTCCCAGGCGAGTCCATTATCTCCTGGATCCGGTGGCCATCGACATCTACGGGGATCTTGCCGTCACATTCTATCACTACGCCGCTGTCACGCGGAGTGACGACGGAGCGTTGAGCACGTCCAGGGGGCAGTGGACCGACCTCCTCCGCAGAGAAGACGGGGATTGGAAGCTTCTGGCTGATGCGGGTGGGGAGACGATCTCGAACCCCGAGATGCTGGTCTCGACAGAATGGGTGGCAAACCGCCTGGAAGAACCCAACCTGGTCCTCTTGCAGATCGAGAACTCGGCCGAAACCTACACCGCCGGACATATTCCCGGGGCCCGGTTCCTCCCCTACGACCGGATCGTATGGGACGGAGCGAACGGGGAGGGGGCTGAACTCCGCCCTTTGGAGGAGATCGAGGCAACGCTGGAGCGGCTGGGGATCAACGACGACGACCATATCGTGATCTACAGCAGACACTCCCTCAGGGGCCCTCGTCTCTGGCTCACAATCGACCACATGGGGGTCGGGGCCCGGGTGTCACTCCTGGACGGAGGGCTTCCGGCCTGGACGAGCGAGGAACGGCCCCTCTCTACAGAACTTCCCCAAAACCCCGATCCGGGAGCCCTCGTCCTTCGGCCAAGAGGGGAGCTAGTGGTGGATGCCGAGTGGATCCTGGCGAACATGGATGAGCCGGGACTCGCGCTGGTGGATGCACGGGGTACCGCGGAGTACACCGGAGAAGGTCAAGAAGCGGTGAGGGTAGGTCACATCCCTGGAGCCGGAAACGCCCCGTGGACCGAGTTGGTAGAATCGCCCCAACTCTTCCGGTTGAAGGAGCCGACGGTGCTGGCTGAAAAGTTCGAAGAAGCCGGCGCCGATCCGGGGGAGACGGTTGTCCCGTACTGTGTCGTGGGGCTCCGGGCCAGCATGGACTACTTCGTGGCTCGATTGCTGGGGTTCGAGGCCAAGCTCTACGACGGTTCGTGGC
>CBDUAX010000284.1:0-6427 GCA_965365235.1 uncultured bacterium | reverse complement strand
GAGGGCTTCGTCCAACGCCAGCACCTCAGCTGCCCGAGCCCCCACGGCCAACCCCGCGAGGTTCGCGTCGACTGGGATCCAGCCACCGCCACGTTTTCGCGTCAGATGGGCCCTGGCCCTATCGACCAGGATCTGCCTCATGGCTCTGGCCGCAAGGCGAAGAAAATGTTTCCGATCTCCTGCCTCGATTCCGGAGGTCCTGGCAAGCTTCACATAGGTCTCGTGGACCAGGGCAGTCGTACTGAGTGTGGCCCCCGGGTTCTGGGATCGGAGTTGCCTGTGGGCAGCTGCACGAAGCCGATCATACACAAGCGAGAACAGCGCATCCAGAGATGCACGATCCCCTTGCCGCAGGCCGGCGATGAGTGCGTCGAGGTGGTCTTTGGAGGCCATTTCAGGGTTGAGCGTAACTTGGTCGAAAAAGACCGACAAGTCGGCCGGAGGGAGTCCCTATGGCCATGCATGGCCGGTCGGGGGAGGCCTCCACCGACCATCAAGCACAAAAATCTTAACCCTTCGGGTGGCCAACTTGCCCTCCGGTCGACATGGTTAAGGGGCCCCGCAGGCAATCGTCCCCCTGGCCGATGCCAACCCCTCATGGTCCCCTCGGAAGGATCGCACCATGCCGAAGTTTCGTTGGTCCGTTTCCCGTGCCGATCCTTGTTGTTTGGTTTTGGTTCTTCCGGCGCTTCTCCTGGCCTCTTTCGGTCCGGCAAAGGGTCAGGAGGACTTTCCGTCGAACTTCAGCCGGCGGCTTGCAGAAGAAGGGTCGGTTCGGGACGCCTTGGGATGGCTCGAGTCGAACTTCGATGCCCAGGTGGAAGAGTGGATCCACATCACCCAGATCCCGGCAAAGTCCGGCCAGGAGGCAGCCCGGGCCGAGTACCTGAGGGCACGCTTGGCCGCCGAAGGGATCGATGTCACCATCGATGGGGCCGGGAACCTGGTGGCGAGGCTCCCGGGAACCGGGGGTGGCCCGACGGTGGTTTTTGGAGCCCACACCGATACGGTGCACCCCATGGACACGGATGTGACCGTGACCCGGGAAGGGGGGATTCTTCGGGCGCCGGGAATCTTCGACAACAGTGCGTCGGTGGCCAATATGATGGCCACCATCCGGGCCCTGAAGGCTTCTGGTGTCCGAACCAAAGGCGACCTGGTCTTCGTGGGCACCGTGGAAGAGGAGCTGGGGTTCAACGGCATGGACGCCTGGCTCGATGCCAATCCTGGTAAGGCCGATATGGTGGTGGCGCTGGACGGCGGCTTGGGCGGGGTTTCGTATGGGGCCCTCTGGTTTGCGGAGCGGCGCTACTTCTTTCATGCGGCAGGTGCCCACACCCTGTCATCGAAAGGCCGCCCCCATCCGGCCCGCGCCCTCTCCGAAGCCATCTCATCCATCTACGAGATTCCCCTCCGTGAAGGGGGGCCCTTCGCCGTTTTCAACGTGGGGATGCTGGGGGGTGGAAAGGTCACCAACGCCATCCCTCAGGAGAGCTGGTTCACCGTCGACCTACGCTCTGTCTCCCCACCCCTCATCGATGAACTGGACGTGGAATTGGACCGAAGGGTGACTTTGGCCGCGGAGCGGCATGGCGTCGAATGGAGACGGGATCCTCCCTTCAGCCCCTCGGCCGTGGAAGCTTCAGGGGCGATGCTCCCGGAGGAACAGCGTCGCTCCCACCCACTGGTCCAGACCGCATTGGACATCTATGAGTTCCTGGGTGTGCCCTCGAGGGCCACCGACAGCGGATCCACTGACGCGGTCGCGGCGGTGCGAAAGGGGATCCCCGCCATCGCCATCGGCCGAGGGCGCGGCGGAGAGCAGCACACCCTCAGCGAGTGGGCCGAAACCGACTCCGCCCTGGTGGCGACCAAGGCCGTGCTCCTGGTGGCCGTATGTATGGCGGAACGGGACCCGACAGGAGGGTAGCAGGCCCAGAGTAGACGGCAGACGGCAAAGGGTCCCGACTCTCGTCGGGACCCTTTGCGTCAACCCTCTTTGCTTCGGGACTCAGCTTCCTATCACTCCGAGTCCCTTCGACCGGAGGAGGGAGTTCAACTCCGCCAGTTCTCCTTGGATCAGTGAATCCACAGTGCTGAGATGGTCTTCCACGGCCGTGTGAAGGATCTGGCGGACCTCCATATCCTGATCCGTGGGCGGGAAGTCCGAAACCGACACGCCCCCGGTGAGGTAGGAAAGTTTCTGAAGGGTTTTGGCTTCGAACCGGATCCCATCCTGGCCCTGGCCAGTAAGGCGGAGGTCCGTAATGTTCAGCTGGAGCTCCCTCAGCTTCTTGGCCAACGCTTGGATGGCGGCGTTCACCTCGCCGTCCTCCGAAAACCGGGCAACGGTATGGAGTTGGACACGGAGGGCCTCGACCCTCTCGATCGCCTCCCCGGCCCTGACCACGTCCTCACGGATTGCCTTCAAAAAGGCCACCTGGTCGGCGATGTCGGCCTCGGTCCCTGCCGAGTGGGGATCCTTCAATACGGTCAGAGACTGGGTGAACTCCTGGCCATCCACCGTCAGTCTCACCGTGTACTGTCCCGGCGGCAGAAGGACGGACATCGCTCCACCCCCTGGGGCTGGCCTGCCTTCGTCGGGCACCGAGAGGTGAGGCGCATACATGTACCCTGTGAGAAGGTTGATGGGATCGCTGGGTTCGTCCCTCAGATCCCAATGGACCCGATTCACGCCGGCGCTGTTGGACCCCTCCAGGGTCCGGACCACCGCTCCAGAGCCGTCCAGGATGGTTACGGTGGGCGTTTCGTCGGCGGGTTCGGCCAGCCAGTAGTTCAGGTAGGCCCCATACTCCGGGTCCTGCCCAACCGTCGGATCGGAATAGGGAACGGACGGCGGGGTGATGGGCCGGAACCTGTAGGCGTCCCTCGGTTCGAAGAGAAAAGCCTCGGACGCCAGAACCTCCGAGGTCATCTGCTGCAAGGGAGCCAGGTCGTCGAAGATCCAGAATCCCCGGCCGTAGGTGCTGATCACCAGGTCGTTGAAGTGCTCCTGGATCACGATCCCCGACACCGGAGCGTGGGGAAGGTTGTTCTGGAGAGGCTGCCAATGGTCGCCGTCGTCGAAGGAGACATAGATGGCGTTCTCCGTCCCCAGGTAGAGCAATCCCTGCCGCACCGGGTCCTCGGCGATGACCTTGGTGTAGCTGAGCATATCCACCGGAATCCCATCAGTGATCTTCTCCCAGCTCCGCCCATAGTCACGAGTACGGTAGACATGGGGGTCCATGATGTTGACCTGATGGCCGTCGGCAGCGATGTAGGCAGTGCCCGCCGCGTAACGGGATGCGGCGATACTGCGGATGGCGATCCACTCAGGCAATCCCGGAATGTTGTCGGTGACATTGGTCCAGGTAGCCCCGCCATCCTGTGTGACATGGAGAAGACCATCGTTGGTTCCAGCCCAGATGAGCCCCATCTCCAGAGGCGATTCGGCCAGCCCGAACACGACTCCGGCGTATTCCACACCGATGTTGTCCCCGGTGAGCCCTCCGGAGGGCCCCATGCGGCTGCGGTCGTTCAGCGTAAGGTCCGGGCTGATGACATCCCAACTCTGTCCCCCATTCCGGGTCCGGTGCACGACCTGGCTTCCCACATACACTGTGTTGTTGTCATGAGGAGAGATGAGGAGCGGTGAGTCCCAGACGAACCGATACCGAACGCCTGATGCGGCCCCCCGGCTCTGCTCCGGCCAGATTTCGACGCTCCGGTACTGTCGGCGATCCTCTTCGTACCGAACGACGATCCCGCCCACCATCCCCGACCCCGAAGCCGAGGACCAGACGATGTTGGGATCCGTGGGATCCGGGGTGGCCCACCCGCTCTCTCCTCCTCCTACATGGTGCCACATTCCCCGGGGAATCCCCGTGACCCGGCGTCCACCCATGATCCTGGCGTTGCTGGGACCTCGGTAGGTGGGTTCGTCCTGTTTGTTCCCAAGGACGTTGTAGGGAATGGCGTTATCCACGGTCACATGGTACATCTGGGCGTTGGTGAGGCGCTGCCGGAACCAGGTCTTGCCTCGGTTGATGGAGATGGACAGTCCCTGGTCGTGAGCGACGATCATCCGGTCGCCATTATTGGGATCGATCCACATGTCGTGGTGGTCGCCCCCTGGGGCATCAGGCCTGGGTACAGTCCGGAGCGTGGCCGCACCGTCCAGCGATACCGCGAAGGAAGCAGTGAGAAAGTAGGCCTCGTCCTGGTCGTCGGGGTTGATGACGATCCTGGAGTAGTAGTGCGGGCGCCCCATGGCATTCCGGTTCTTCGTGATCAGGCTCCAGTTGTGCCCTCCGTCCTCGGACCGCCAGACCTGCCCATCCTCAGTTGGCTGCCCGTCCCAGGGAATGCCGTCACCGGTCTCGAACATGGCGTAGACCCGCCGGGTGTTGGAGGGGGCGATGGCTACCGCCACCTTCCCAACGGGCTTGGTAGGAAGGCCGTGGCCCTGGAGACGGGTCCAGGTATCACCACCATCTCGGGTGACGTGGAGCCCCCCTCCTGGCCCCCCACTGGTTCGGCCCCAGGTGTGGATCTCCAATTGCCAGGTGCCAGCGAAGAGGACCCTGGGATTGGTTGGGTCCATGGCGATGTCGGAACACCCCGTGTCCTGGTCCACGAACAGGACGTGATCCCAGGTCGCCCCACCGTCGGTGGTACGGAAGACTCCCCGCTCAGGTTGAGGTCCGTAGGCGTGGCCCAGGGCGCAGGCGAAGGCGACATCCGGGTTGTCAGGATGAACCACCACCCGGGGAATCCGACCTGTCTTCTCGAGCCCCATGAGGGTCCAGGTGACACCGGCATCGGTAGACTTGTATATGCCCTGCCCCAGCGAGATGTGACTCCGGATCTTCCCCTCTCCGGTTCCGGCCCAGATCACGTTGGGATCACTGTTGGCAACAGCCAGGGCCCCGATAGACTGGACCGGTTGGTCGTCGAAGATGGCGTCCCAGTGCACACCCCCGTCGGTGGTCTTATAGATGCCCCCCGAAGCCGCACCCACATAGTAGGTGTAGGGATCCCCCGGAATCCCTGCGGCAGCGCTGAAGCGATTCCCCTCGGGACCGATATGGCGCCACGGGAGAGCCCCATACTGATCCGGAGTGGGTTGGGCGGAGACCAGGACTGGCCCGGCCAGGACGAGGAGGAATACCACGGCGAAAGTGGCGGGAACGAGAGAGCGGAACCGGCTGCGCATGTGTGCCTCGCCTTCGGTTGGAAGTGCCCTTTTCGGTTGGTCAGGTAACGATGCACCTATATCCGGCCCGATGCCACCGCGTCAAGCGGACGGGCCCGGTCCTAGACGATCTTATCCCTCAGAGCCTGGAGCTCCTCCTTCCGGTCCGAATCAACCTGAGGATACTCCAGCCCCAAAGAGTCCAAAGAGGCCGCAACGATCTCTGCAACCTTGGCCCGCATGAAGGGTTTGCTGTCCGCCGGGATGGAGTACCACGGGGCCCAGGATCGGGAGGTTGCGTTGAGGGCCGCCTGGTAGGCATCCATGTATTCCCCCCACAGCTCCCGTTCCTTCAGGTCCCCCTCAGAGAACTTCCAGTTCTTGTCTGGGCGATCGATCCGGCGGCGAAAGCGATCAGCCTGTTCTTCTTTCGAAACGTTCAGAAAGAACTTGAGAACCAGGTATCCATTTCGAGCCAGGTGTTGCTCGAAACCCCGGATGGATTCATACCGCTCCTCCCAGAGTCGATCCAGGGGGATGTCCCGGGGCAGGCGCTGCCCCCCGAGGTATTCCGGGTGCACTTTCACGACCAGAACCTCCTCGTAGTGGCTTCGGTTGAACACCCCGATGCGCCCTCGCTCCGGGAGCTGGGCGTTGATTCGCCAAAGGAAGTCGTGGTCCAATTCCCGCTTGGAGGGCTGCTTGAACGAGGCGACCTGGCAACCCTGGGGGTTGATGCCCCGAAGGACCGCCCGAATGGTAGAATCCTTCCCGGCGGCGTCCATGGCCTGGAAGACCAGAAGGACGCTCCAGTGATCGTGGGCGTAGAGGCGTCTCTGAAGATCGTCCAGCCGGTTGACCGTTGTCTCCAGGGTGTTCTTCAGTTTCTTCTTATTCTGTGCCTTCTCTGGGGGGGAGGTCGGCACATCGGAAATCCGGAAGCTCCCGTCGAAGGGGACGAGGTAGGGGCTGCTGACGGCCTCGAACACGGTCTCGCCTCGGTGTCTGGTGTCGGTTGGAGGTCCCTGGACGAGGACCTCTGCGGGACCCGCCATCCGGGCTCACGAAACGGTCCTGCCAACAGATCAATATGCAGGGATGATCCGACGTCGGGGGCGAGCCCGCAAGGAGCGGGGACCAGGTCGGCCATAGAAGCGGCTAGATAGGATCAGGCCCCACGGCCTCGCCTCCCAAGCCAGAGGCGGCACCACCCCAACCACCCAACACCGC
>CBDUAX010000283.1:0-6430 GCA_965365235.1 uncultured bacterium | reverse complement strand
CAGGCGGCCTATCGGGGAAGCATCGGCCCGGCCCTCCGGGATCTCGCCGGAAGGTCGGCACAGGTCGGGCGGGGGCACAAGGATGTCCGGCTCCGATCTTGAACCGAATGGTTCGTTACTTGAAGCAGCCTGGGATTGTCCCTGAAGACTACCGGATTACGACGTGGGATAGCCAGCCCGCAGGCTCCAGCATCCAATGAGTTGTTGCGTCCCTCTCCACCCTGAGTTGGGGCGATACGACCTTGTCAAGCGATCCGATAGGGTCGGCCACCAGCCGATACCGCGTGGCGCCCCCCATCATTCTGTGGGCCAGAGCGAAGTGAGTTGTCTGTTTGCTCATCACGGTTCCCAGTCGAAACAACCGGCCGTCCCTCTCAACGAAAAGGTTCATGTCGTAGAAGCTGTGGTTCTCCACGATCACCTTCACGCAATCCTCCGGATTGGAATCCAGTGGTTCTCCCATCCATGCACATGCGGATGCTCCCACGGAGCTGAGCAGCAGGAGGGCCAGGGGAACGGCAGCCGGGGGCAGGGAGCGAGCTATCATGATCGCCTCCTTTTCTCTCGGATCTTCCCATCCCGGGCCCGAGGGAAGACCCTTGGCGGATAGTCTGCGGCGTCGGTATCTTCGACTTTAAATGCTCCTCATTACCGGACCGTCCTCCGTGCGTCACGCGTCCGGGTGACGCTCAGGTGACGGCTGAGAAGGCTGGCCATGTTTCGTCTCCGGCTTCTCGGTGGAACGGACCTCCGGAACTCGGAGGGTGGGGAAGTACGGTCCATCCTCGCCCAGTCCAAGCGCCTCGCCCTCCTCTCCTACCTCGCTGTCAACTCCCCTTTCGGCTACCAGCGTCGAGACAAGCTGCTGGGATTGTTCTGGCCGGAAATGGATCAGGAGCGGGCCCGGGCCGCACTCCGTCAAAGCCTTCATTTCCTGCGTCGGTCGTTCGAAGGCGTTGAGATCCTGGAAACTCGGGGCAAAGAAGAGATCGCTCTGAAGGCAGGGGAGTGCTGGTGCGATGTGGTGGCTTTTCAGGAGGCGGCTGAGGCGGGGAACTGGGAGGGGGCCCTGGCTCTTTATGGCGGTGATTTGTTGGAAGGCCTCTTCCTGAAGGACTGTCCTGCGTTCGAGGAGTGGCTGGAGTGGGAGAGGGAGCGACTCAGGGAGTTGGCGGCCGGGGTAGCCTGGTCCGGAGCCCAGGCTCTCCTGGAGGCGAATGACCCGGTGAAGGCAGAAAGAGTTGGGCAGCGGGCCTTGGGGCTGTCGTGCACCGATGAGAGCCAGGCCCGGAGATTCATCGCTGCGTTGGCGGAAGCCGGCGATCGAGCAGCTGCCCTTCGGTTCCACCAGAAGTTTGTCGATACCCTGGCTAGGTCATTTGAGGTCGAGCCCAGCCCGGAGACGCAGGAACTCGCCGCCGAGCTTCGAACTGGAATTGTCGCGGATACCCCTGACCACTCGCGGTGGCCCCCAGCGGAGAAGGCAGTGGCCCGGACGGGCCCAGGGGTCAGGCGTGGAGCGAAGGTTGAGGCCACCCCTGTGGCTGGGTCCTGGAAGCGCCTCGCCATCGGCTTCGGCGCGTTGGCTCTTTTGGCCGTGCTGGTTGGGCTGGCCGCCGTCCTCGTTCCCGATCCTCCTCCCCCCGTCGTGCGACAACGACTCCATCCCCCGGGAGAAGGTGCCCGCACCAACTGGGCCCGGTATTTTGCCCTGGCCCCGGATGGGTCGAGCATGGTATACCGGGACACAGTGGGCCTGCGGTCGGGTTGGCAGCTTTGGGTCAAGGAGCGACAGGCGCTGGAAGGGCGGGTTCTGCCGGGTACCCCCAACGCCAGGGAGGTGGTCTACTCCCCTAACGGGCAGTCGATCGCCTTTGTGGCGGGGACCAATCTCATCAAACGACCTCTCCAAGGCGGGGTTGGTGTCACCTTGTTCGAGAACGTGGCTGACAACCCCGTCGCTCTCGACTGGCTCGCCGATGGCACAATCCTTTGTGAGCAAGAAGGGAATACACTGATCCGGATCTCCGAGAGTGGTGAAGCCCCTCCGGATACCGTGTTCGTGTTCACCCCTGATCTACCCATAAAGGTCCGCGGGTTACCCGGTGAGAGGGCCGCCCTGACCGTCGCCTGTCTCAACGGGCAATGCGCGCGTTGGAGCCGCTTATACATCGTTGACCTCCAGGCGGACACGGCCTGGGTGGTCCAGGATCAGGTCCTTGACGCCTGGTATGTCCCCACAGGCCACGTTGTATGGGTGCGGCGCGATGGCACGGTGTTCGCCACCCCCTTCGACCTGGATCGGTTGCAAATGTCCGACAACCATCGGTTGGTCCTGGAAGGGGTGCGGACCAGCACGACGACGGCCGACATGGAGATTGGGGAAAACGGGACGGTGGTGTTCATTCAGGGCACCATCCCCCGTTCCCTCTGGGAGCCGGTATGGGTGGACCGGGAAGGCCAGGAAACTCCCATGGTGACCGGGTTGGCAGGGGAAACTTCCTACCCTGCCCTTTCCCCCGATGGAACCCAGCTGGCTGTGGTGAAGGGCGATGGGGACGATACGGACATCTGGATCGCCGACTTGATCCGAGGATCGAGGCGCCGTCTCAGCTTCCAGGGGGGGATCAGCCCGGCCTGGCACCCGGATGGGCATTCCGTGGCCTTCCATTCCTACCGGGGAGGGGCTAGGGATCTTTGGACCAAAAGAGCCGACGGTACCGGAGGGGCCACGCTTCTGGCCGATTGGGACCGGGATATGCTTCACCCTGTCTGGTCTCCGGACTCTGCCCGGTTGGTCTTCCAGGCACCCGAAACAAAAGAGGGGCCGGGAGGCATCCTGGCCTGGCCAGTTGGGGGGGATCCGCAGCCGGTCCCGCTGGTGGTCACTGAGTCCTTCGAATCCGCACCCGCACTCTCTCCCGACGGTTCCTTCCTCGCCTATGCCTCGGACGAATCGGGGGAGTACCAAGTCTACGTGGTGCCCTTTCCGGAGGTGAAGTGGAGGATCCAGGTATCTACTGGAGGGGGAGGAGAGCCAGTGTGGTCCAAGGACGGGCGTGAGTTGTTCTATCGAAGACCGGCTGGAGGGCATCTGGTAGCAGTGGAAGTGGAGACTACCGACCCCTTTCGACTCGGAGAAGAACATGTCCTCTTCGCCGCTGGAAAGTACCGGGGATTCCCCGGGCGCACTCAGTATGACGTGGCCCCCGACGGCCGCCGATTCGTGATGCTCCGGCCCTTAGGGCAGGTCGAAGCCCTCCCTGAGCCCCGCATGATTTGGGTTGAGAACTTCTTCACCGAGTTGGAAAGGCCGTCGGGTGGGAGGGATTGACCCCAGACCGTGTCCCGGCCTTGAGATCGACCACTTCAAGTAACGCCCGGTTCAAGCTCGCGCCTCAGATTGGGGCCAAATCCTGGTGGCCTATAGGGGATCATCGGCGCGGCCCTCCGGGATCTCGCCGGGGAGGGCCTGGTTGAATAGTGTTGGCCTTCTGATCCCCGGCTCCGATCATTGAACCGAATGGTTCGTTACACTCCGATTCGGCCCACCCGAATGTGGAGGAGGTCGCTAGGCCCAACAGGGAGTTCCTTGCTCACTTGGTGGCCCAGTCACGATCTTGTTTCCGGTGCCAAATTTTATTGTACCGTGCCGTTTCCCCTCGCCGGAGCCGGCGACGTGGCGTCCAATGATGACCTGAGAGAACTCCTCAAGGCTGCACTCGCGGACCGCTATTCGATCGATGAGGAGATCGGCAGCGGAGGGATGGCCACGGTCTATTCGGCCCATGACCTCAAGCACGACCGTCAAGTGGCGGTCAAAGTCCTCAGGCCAGAATTGGCCAAGGCCGTCGGGCCCGATCGCTTCCTAAACGAGGTGAGAGTCACCGCCGGATTACATCATCCCCACATTCTTGCACTCCACGATTCGGGGGAAGCCGATGGCTTCCTCTACTACGTGATGCCGTTTGTGGAAGGGGAGTCACTCCGGGAAATGCTCGATCGAGAAGGTCGGCTCCCGGTAAGCGTGGGGATGGAGATCCTGTCGGAGATCGCGGATGCACTGGCCTACGCTCACGATCGGGGAATCGTGCACAGAGACATCAAGCCAGACAATGTGCTGATGTCTGGATCCCATGCTCTTCTTGCAGACCTAGGGATCTCTAAGGCGGTGTGTGAGACCAGTGGCAGCCATCAGCTCACCACGGTGGGGGTGGTGATGGGCACACCGCATTACATGGCACCGGAGCAGGCGACTGCGGAGCCGGACATAGACCATCGGGCCGACATCTACGCACTGGGTGTCCTGGCGTATGAGATACTGACCGGGCGCAGGGTATTCGAGGAAAGGAGTAGTCAACAAGTCCTCTCGGCCCACGTAATTCAAGAACCCACGCCGATCCTGGAACACCGGCCCGAGCTTCCCCCCGGGCTGGCTCAATTGGTGATGCGATGCCTTGAGAAAAGCCCGTCGGCTCGGTGTCAGTCGGCCGAGGAGTTCGTTCACGAGCTGAGATTGGTCTCACGGGGTGAATTGTCGACACACCCCGGAAAGACAGAGCTGGGCCGCAGTCCGGGCGCTCGATTGAGGCGCACCGGTGGTGCTGCATTGGCTGTCTTGGTTTTGGTGGCCGGCGGGGTCGGGCTTTATCAAGAGTTGGCCAGCGATGGTGACTTGCTGCAACGCCGTATCGCAGTCTTGCCATTCGAAAACTTAAGTGCTGTCGAAGACGAGTACTTTAGTGAGGGCGTGACCCGTGACATCAACACGCGGATTTCAAAAATCGGCGATTTCATTGTAATCGCTCATGGTTCAGCCAGGCAGGCGAAAGCCACCGGCCGAGGCTATCGAGAGATGGCGGAGCAGCTGGGGGTCCAATACTTGGTCGATGGGAGCGTGAGCCGAGCGGGGGACCGAATGCTAATTACCGCCTCGCTCATCGATCCCGAGACGGATGAGCAGCTGTGGACCAACGACTACGATCGAGAGTTGTCCACCGAGCATATCTTTTCCGTCAGAGCCGATGTGGCACAACAGGTTGCAGGCGCCCTGGACGTCGCTCTCTCCCCCGCCCAGGAGGCTGAACTTGCCGCCCGACCCACGGAAAACCTGGAAGCTTACCAGGAATACCTGTTGGGTGTTTTTCATTGGGAGAAACGTACTCCCGAAGCGTTTGAGGTCTCGATTCGACATTTTGAACGGGCCGTCGAATTGGATTCCGGGTATGCGCTCGCCTATGCCGGGTTGGCCGACGTGTACCTGATCCGCCCCTGGTTTTCTGCCGACCATTCCAATAGGGAAGGGCTGATGCTGGCCGATTCCATGGCCCGGAAAGCGTTGGATCTCGATCCAGACTTGGCCCAACCCCATGCCACCCTGGGCCTGGCCTACGAGTGGCAGCTTCAATGGGATGCCGCAGAAGCCGAATTCAGGCGGTCCATCGATCTCGATCCCGAATATGCGACGGCGCGACATTGGTATGGATTATTGCTGGCACGCTTGGGCCGGCATGCGGAAGCGGAAACTCAGGCCCGATTGTCGCTGGGTTTGGATCCTCTCTCCCCCATCATCAACCAGGATCTCGGATACGTCCTTGCTTTGGCTGGGGAACGTGAGGAAGCCCTGAGGCAAAAGGAGAGGACTGTACAGCTCTACCCGGACTTTCCGACGACAATCCTGGGCCTTGCTCTGACGTACCTAGAGGACGGCCGTTATGAGGATGGCCGGGAGAAACTGTCACAGTGGGCAAACTTGACGGGCAACGATCCCAACATTGCGCTGGAACTGGTGGACCTCTCTGCCCGATACGCAAACACCGGGGTGTCACAACATCCTCCGAGCCTCCAGGTCGAGGAAGTGTTTCCTCCCTATTCCATCCCCGGGATCCACTTACTCCTGGGCCAGCCCGATCTGGCCCTGGACTATCTCGAGCGAGGCTTCGAAGACGGTGCGTTCGGGATAATTAGCATGGTCCTCGACCCGAGGCTGGATGAGCTCCGATCCAACCCGAGGTTCACTGCACTGGTTGAGAGAACTGGCATTCTGCCCTAGGCCCTGGGTTTGTTCGGAGCCTTTTCAGGGGATCGGAGTGTAACGCCCGTATCTGGACTCCTCCCTTGGTGCAAGAGGCATGGGAGGGCTGAAGGTCGACTGCAGTCGTATCTTCGGCCCTTCGGTGGGACTCATGTGCCCCTGGCCACGATGGCGATTCGCGCGTGGGGAGCCAATCGGTTCCACGACCCCGAACGGTCACGGGCGTTATCGGCACGCCCCCACGCCGGTCAGACCGGTGGGCCATCCCTATGTGTGTGCAGTACGAGAGAAGGAGTCAGGCAGCGTCCTCCATGGCGAGGAACCGCCGCTGGAAGGGGCGTTGATCTCGCCAGACTCGCCAGGCGATACGGGCGATGCGATTGGCGAGGGCGACGG
>CBDUAX010000282.1:0-6437 GCA_965365235.1 uncultured bacterium | reverse complement strand
TGTCGCCTTGCGCAACCTGGTCGACGTGCAGGAGGGACCCGGCCCGGTCCAGATGGGCCCGAATCAACCGGGCTCGGAAGTCCTCAGGCCTGCGGCCGGAGAGGGGCTCCAGGCGCTGGTAGAACTCCCCGGCCTCCGCCGGCAGTCCCTGAAAGATCCGAGCCAATACACCCGCATCCAATATCACCCCGGGATTGATCCAGCGCCGGCCCTCGGCCGTTTCCGATCCCAGCGTTTCGGACTCTGGGATCACCGAAGCCCAATCTCTGGCCTCCAGCGCTTCGAGGAATCTGAATGCCACCGACACCCCCTCAGGGGCCCCCAAACGTTCGGCGTGTCGCTGGGCCTCGTCGAGGAATCCGGGATCGACGATTTGCCAGCCGGTTGCTGCCCCCCACCCCCCCCCTTCCAGGACTTGCCGGAGCCACGAAACCCAATCCACCGGCGGGTCTGCCATACCAAGAAGGGCGGAGGCGGTCTGCTCCCGGAAGAGGGCCTGTCGGAGAGCGAGATCGTGCTCAGGGTCCGGAAGTGGGTCCGGGCGGCCGGCGGCCACTCCCGCCTCCCGGAAGGCGGCAGGACCGACACGGATTCCTATTCCTTCCCGAAGCCTATCCCCGAAACCATCACGGGCCAGGCGGATCCGGTTTCGAAGTGCCAACGACCGCCCCATTGGAATCTGTGGCACCGGGGTAAGGGACAGGGCCCCATCTTCGAAGGGGCCCGGGAGGAAGGCGTCGGCTGCATCGAAGGGTCCAGCGGCGCTCTCTAAGAAGCCGGAGGCGGGAAGCTGAAGGAACCGGGTACGCTCCGCACCCAGGTCCAGAATTGGAAAGAAATCTGAATTGGGGTAAGGCCAGTCGTCGAGTAGGGGAGCAAGGGCCTCCCGGGTCAGGAACCGGTTGGCCCGGAGAAGCTCGGCTCCGAAGGGGAGCGTCCGGGAGAGGTCCTCCGCGATGTCCGGGAAGGCGAAGACATCCCAATCGGGCTCTGGAAGTTCAGGATCCGTTCCGGCAACGATGAGCATGTCGGAAGAGTGGACCAGGAAAACATGGTAGGAGGGGAAATTCTGGTGGAGGGCCCCCAGGACACTGAGGATGAGGCCGTCGCTGATCTCGTAAAGGTGGATCCACTGCCCGAAGATCCCGCCGGGACCGAGCCGATCTCGGACCCGGGAGTAGAATTCCGAGGTGAACAGGCTGGACACACCGCTCACCCACGGGTTCGACGGCTCAGAAAGAATGAGATCCAAGGGCTCCCCACCCTGGGCGAGGAAGGACTTGGCGTCGTCTATGACGAATACAGATCTGGGGTCCTCGAAGACTCGATGGGTGGCCGGGAGAAACACCTTCGACCCCTCCACCATCTCTGGTTCGATCTCCACCGTGACCAGGGACTCGAGGTGGGGACTCCCGAGAAGCATTTGGGAGGAAAGCCCCGAGCCCTGACCCACCACCACCCCTCGCTTCGCCCCGGGGTTGTGGGCAAGTGCCACAAGTGCGATCAGGGTTTGGGTTGGCTCATCCAACGAGAGTGGGACCGGATCGGAGCCTGGCGGTTGAAGCCACAACCCCGTGAGGGTGGCATCGGGCTTCCCGTTGGTGGAAAGGGCCAAAACCCCAGGTGGTTTTCGGTCCGCCGTCACTGTGGCGGTTCGGCCGTCCTTGAAGAAGAGGATCTCGGTGTCCGGGTTCGCCAGGCGTCCCGTGCGGTATACGCCGCTGGAAAGAAGCGTCTGATCCATCTGAATGCCAAAGAGGGCCGTCAGGACGAATACGCTGGCTCCCAGCGCCGAAGCCAACCCCACCCCCCGTCCCCCGGGCCCGAACAGGGTCGCCACCCCCCCGGGGATCGGTGCCGGTTCGGTGGTGGGAGACCCTCTCTGCCGCACACCCGCGAAGGTGAGCAGGAGAACACCCAGTGCCATGTCCAGTCCACCCCCCAGGACCAGGAGGGGCTTGAGGCCGATGAGGGGGAGGAGAACCAAGGACGCGACCCCTACGGCGATGATGCTCCCCAGGGTGTTCACGCCGTATACCCAACCAATGGCTCGTTCGCCCTCGCCGGATGAAAGAAGGGTCCGGGTAATTAGCGGGAGGGTGGTCCCAGCACAGAATGTGGCTGGAAGCATCACCATCAAGGCCACGCCGTAGCGTGCGGTGTTGAAAAAAGCGTATCCAGTGGGGGTGCGATTCAAAGCCGAAAGTAACTCCGCCGTCCATCCGAAACTGGCCACATAGAGGGGGAGGGTGGCCAGGGCCGCGGCTCCCATGATCCACTGGATCCATCCCAGGGTTCTGACCGGGTCCGAGATCCCATCGGCCCTGCTTCGCATCCAGAAAGCACCCAGCGCCAGCCCCAGAATGAAGGCGGAGAGCATGAGCTCGAAAGAATGGGTAGCGGTCCCGAGTACCAACGATAGCATTCGGATCCAGGCGATCTCGTAAACGAAGGAGGCCACCGCAGTCCCGAAGCTGACGCCAAGAAGAAGGCGCCAGAGTATCCCGCGGTCCGGGAGGCCGGGACCCGTCCGGACCTCGGCCGATTCCTCTCGACTCCCCAGTGGCCGAAGGGCCTCACCAGAACCGGCCCTTTTCTGGACGGACCAGGCCGCCAGCGCCACCACCATGTTCAAGACCGCGGCCACCATCACCGTCCCCGGCAATCCATACCAGGCGATGAGGAGGAACCCGGAGAGGAGGGCGCCCACGGCGGCTCCAAAGCTGTTGGCGAAGTAGAGCAGGGACAGGACCCGCCCGGGTCTTCTGGGGAAGAGCCTCAGAAAACCCGCACTCATGAAGGGGAAGGTGGTGCCCAGGAGAATAGAAGGGGGAAGGATCAACCCCGCCACCAGGGCCCATTTCATGGGCGTCAGGAGTGGTGATCCGGCCAGATTCGGGAAGAGGCTTCCGTAAGCGAACTCCTGAACTACCAGGAACATGTCGTGGAAGAAAAGGCCGAAGAGACCCACCACGGCCTCGGCGCCGGCATACCAGAAAAGAGGTCGCCGGGTCTTCTCCGATCGCTGGCCCACCAGGATCGATCCCAGGGAAAGTCCCCCCAGGAAAATGATCAGCACGATGACCTGGGCGTAGGCAGTATGGCCTACGAAGAGGCCGAGATACCGACTCCAGATGGACTCATAGATGAGGCCAGCGACACCCGACAGGAAAAATGCGAGATAAAGGACTCGTTTCATCACCTTGCTCCGGTTGCCACCGAACTTGCTGGCCCGCTCGGCCCAGGGTCAAGCGACCGGACCCAGGGTTGGCCGTGCGATCCTCGCCGGTATCCATTGGGATCTTTTCCCGGCCCCCGATCCGTGCCCTCGGTCACACCCTCAACGGTACGGCTCCGGTTCGGGTCATTTTCACGAGTATCACAAAGCGACCGGGCTCCACGCCGGCTTTGAAGCTGGGCCGAACCGACTTTCTGGTAGTTGCTCGATCAGGGACTCGGAATGCCCGATCCGTCCCGACCCCGGAGGAACGATGCGAAGGCACCTCGTACGTTTCGCCGTGGTGGCGTTGTTTTTTGCGTCACCGGCGATCCTGACCGCACAGAACTCACCCCCCCTCGATCCAGACCTGCTTTCCGAGATGCGTTGGCGCCCCGTGGGGCCAGCGAACATGTCGGGGCGAGTTACGGACGTGGAGGGCATCCCAACCCCCTCCAAGACTTTCTACTTCGCGGCCGCGGCCGGGGGGATCTGGAAGACTACGAACAACGGAATCACCTTCCGCCCGCTTTTCACCGACGAACGGGTGGTGGCCATGGGGGACCTGGCCATCGCTCCCTCGGACACCCTGCAAATCTGGGCCGGAACCGGGGAGGAAGACTCCCGGAATTCCATCTCCCCGGGCGGCGGGATCTACAAGTCCACGGACGGGGGCTTGACCTGGGAGCTGAAGGGGTTGGAGGAGACGGAGGTCATCGCTCGTATCGTCGTGCATCCTACCAACCCGGATCGGGTGTGGGTGGCCGCCCTTGGGCATATCTGGGACTCGAACCCGGAGCGAGGGCTCTACCGGACCGACGACGGCGGAGATAGTTGGGAACTGGTGAAGTTCATCAGCGACAAGGCGGGCTTCGTGGATCTGGTCATCCACCCGGAGAACCCTGATGTCCTCTTCGCGGCCTCCTGGGAGCGGGTCCGAGGGCCCTACTTCCTCCAGAGCGGAGGAGCTGGGAGCGGACTGTGGAAAACCACCGACGGAGGAGACAGTTGGATGGAGGTCGGTGGTCCCGGGTGGCCCACCGGGATGCTGGGCAGAATCGGTCTGGCCATCGCCCAGAGTGATCCGGAAATCATGTACGCGTTGGTCGAGGCGGAGAAGACCGAGGAGAACGCCACCCCGAGCGGGCTCTACCGTTCGGCTGACGGGGGTCTGAGCTGGACACAGCAAAACACCAACAACGTCCGACCCTTCTACTACTCCCAGGTCCGCGTGGACACCAAAGACCCGGACCGGGTCTACTGGTCCTCCACCCCTGTGAATGTCTCCAACGACGGCGGGAAGACCGTGGGGACCACCACAAACGGGCTCCATGTGGATCACCACGCCATGTGGATCGATCCAGTCGACCCGGAGCGTATGGTCGTAGGGAACGATGGCGGGATCGGGATCACCTTCGACAAGGGCGGGAACTGGCTCTTCCCCAACTCCATGCCGCTGGGTCAATTCTACGAGGTCAGCTATGGGATGGAGATCCCCTACACGGTCTGCGGGGGTCTCCAGGACAACGGCTCCTGGTGTGGCCCAAGCCGCCGGCGTCAGGGAAGCATTACGAACCATATGTGGGCGACGGTGGGCGGGGGCGACGGCTTCGTGACCCTTCAGGACCCGGAAAACCCGGAGATTATCTACTCCGAGTCACAGGGTGGAAACATGGGACGGGGCAATACCCGGACCGGAGACCGGATGAGCTTGCCACGGCCACCGACCCGGGGCCGGGGCCAGGACCCCGATCCCGACCAGGAGACCGTTCGGTTCAACTGGAACACCCCGATGGTGCTCTCCCCCCACGATCCCACTGTGCTTTATGCCGCTGCCAACAGGGTGTTGAAGTACACGAATCGGGGAGAGGAGTACGAGATCATCTCGCCGGATCTGACCTACGCTGATGAAGAGAAGATCCGGGTCAGCACGACAACCACCGGAGGGATTACTCCGGATGTGACCGGGGCCGAGACCTTCGCCACCATCGTGACCGTTGCCGAATCGCCCGTCCAGAAGGGTCTCCTTTTGGCCGGCACCGACGACGGTCGGGCCTGGAAGAGCCCCGACGACGGGAAGAACTGGGAAGAACTGACCGATCGGTTCCCCGGGGTGCCAGCGGGAACCTGGGTGCGACGGATGGAGGCTTCCCCCCATGATGCCAACACTTTCTTCGTGGCCTTCGACGGCCACCGGACCAACGACTTCACTCCCTATGTCTACCTGACAGAGGACGGCGGTCAGAGCTTCCGCTCCATATCCAGCAACCTCCCCTCGGGCAAACCGGACTTCGTTCACGTGGTTCGCCAAGACGACAGAAACCCGAACCTCCTCTTCGTGGGGACGGACTTGGGGGTGTATGTCTCGACGGATATGGGAGGACACTGGGAAAAGTTCATGGAGGGGCTGCCCACCGTCCCGGTTCACGACCTCAGGATCCACCCCCGTGACCGGGAGCTCATTGCCGGGACCCACGGTCGGTCCATCTGGATCGTAGATATCGCTCCCCTTCAGGAGTTGACCGCACAGGTAGCGGCCGATGATATCGTCCTCTTTGAGCCCAAGCCCGGCCTCCAATTCGGGAACCCTCCTGTGGGCGGTGAATCCACGGGGCACATGCTCTTCGAGGCGCCGAGCCCCTCCTACGGAGCAGAGATCGCCTATTGGATCGGGCCTGAGGCAGACGTTCCGGCCCCAGCCCGGCCTGCCAGGGGCCAGGGGGAGAGAGCGCCCCAGAGGGCAGCGGGCCAGCGGGCAGCGGGTGCACAGGCCCCAGGCGGGCGACCGGGGGCCATGGGGGCGCCCGGCCAGGCCCGGGGCGGTCCCCAGTTGGAGATCCAGATTCTGGATTCTCAGGGTGAGGTCTGGCACACGGCCAACGCGCCGGCCACACCGGGGCTGCACCGGTACCGGTGGAACTTCCGGGGCGTAACCCCTCCCCCACCACCGAAGACCGAAGAGCAGGTTCAGGACAGCATCCAGGCAGTGGCCCGAGTGAATGAGCTCGTGGACTCTCTGGTTGCCGAGGGTTCGGACCGGGCCGCCCTGGAGCGGACGCGGGACCAACTCCTTTCGGGTGGCAGCCGGCAGCGGATGTTCGGTGGGGGTGGGGGTGCCGCCCGGGACCCAAGCGCGTTCAACGAGCGCCCGGGCGAAAACTGGGCGGTGGGTGGAGGCCGAGGCGGGTTTACTCCGGAAATGCGGCTCTTGTTCATTGCC
>CBDUAX010000281.1:0-6453 GCA_965365235.1 uncultured bacterium | reverse complement strand
ACTGTGGTTGTGGTCCCTGTCTGAACAACGGACGGTTCAGCTCACGGACATGGGCGCACGTACGCTCGCATGGAGTTGGTCGCCCGACGGACGGCACATCGCCTTCTCCAACTCAAATCGCGGAAATTACGACATCTACACGGTCTCGGTACCAGACGGACACGTCCAGCGCCTCACGACGGACACCCGTTTCGAGGTACAACCCACGTGGACCCCCGACGGATCGTCCATCGTCTTCGTCCGCATGGATCAGTGGTGGGTCGACCATGATGTGATCGCCATAGATGCAGAAACGGGGTCGGGCGAGCGGGTGATCGTGAGCGATCGCGATTGGATGGACTATCGTACCGGCCAAGAGTTCGGGCCAGGCCAGGTGTCGCCGAGAGGTGACCTTGTGCTCTTCCGTTCGTATCGGAATGGATGGATCAATTGGTGGGTTGCTCCGATGGATGGGGGTGAGCCGAGGCCCCTGGCCCCAGAGGCAGCGGACCAAAGCTCGCAGAAGCCGTTCCGCGGCTATGCCCGATGGTCGCCCGATGGAGGATCGGTGGCGTACACCTCCAACCTGAGGGGCAATCAAGTGCTTCGGGTGGCGTCAGTCGACGACGGGTCGGTTCAGACCGTCTTCGCTCCCGAGATGGGCATCGTTGCCAACCCTGCATGGTCTCCGGACGGGAGCCGGATCTCGTTCACCTACGACACGCCCCGACACGTCCCCGATCTTTTCGTCGTGGACGTGGCAAGGGGGGATACGGTGCGCCTGACCCACTCCCTGCCGGACCCGTCCCTCCCGGATGCCTTCTTCGTTCCGGATCGAGTGAGCTATGAGAACGACGGGTTCACGATGCATTCCTACCTGTTCCGTCCAGCAGAGCCGCCTCCGCCCGGCGGATACCCGGCGATCGTGTGGGTGCACGGAGGCCCCTCGTCACAGTTCGAGGACGGCTGGCGCCGTCTTTGGGAGATCCACTATTTCGTGAAGCACGGATACGCGGTCCTGGCCCCCAACATCCGGGGCAGTTCCGGCTTCGGACTCGAGCATGAGCACGCGAACAACGGGTGCTGGGCCCGTTGTGACCTGGACGACGTGGTCGCGGGTGCGGAGTATCTGGGGACCCTGCCGGACATGAACGGGGACCGGATCGCCGTCACCGGCGTCAGCTACGGTGCCTACCTGAGCTTCGCGGCCAGCACATTCGCCCCGGATGTATTCCGTGCCGCTGTCCCTGCCCGGGAGGGATACGCCAACCGCATCCAGCTCGTCGAGAGCGAGTCCGCATTGGCGAACATCAACATGTATCAGTACGAGCTTGGCCTGCTCTCGGAGAACCGCGAGACCTTCCGGAGGGCCTCGCCGACTCTTTACGCACAAGACGTCGGGACCCCCATCTTGATCATCGCCGGAGAGCGCGACAAGCAAATGCAGGCGTTCGCGACGGAGGCGGCCCGTTATTACAAGCCGGTTAAATACGAGATGTACGAGGACGTGGCGGGGACGGAGGCCCGTCTGGAGTGGATGCCCCGAATGCTGGCCTTCCTGGATCGTCACGTGAAAGGAGACGTGGATCTTTGGCCCTAGGAGGGCCCCGCCCCCCCCTCACCCCATCAACTCCCTGAGCGTTTTCGACCCACGGCGGCTGGCCACCAACCGACTGCCGTCATCGAGGCGGATGAGAAACCGGCGCTCGTCGTATTTCTCGATCTTGGCCACGTGGGAGAGGTTTACGATGTGGCCCCGGTGGATCCGGATGAATTCCTTCGGATTCAACCGCTCCTGGACCTCTCCCAGGGAGGAATCCGAGGAGAAGCTGGCCCCCTCCGTCACCAGGGAGACTCCTCCCGATGTGGCATCGATCCGGATGATCTGATTCACGGAGATGGGGACGATCCCACCCCTGTATCGTGCGAAAAGGCGAGAAGCGTAGTAGGAGGTGGGGCGGTCCTGTCCGGTCTTTCTGGTGAGGCCCTCCCCCACCAGGCGCACCCTCACCCGGTCCAGACTCTCCATCAGACGGTCTTTACCGAAGGGTTTCACGAGGTAGTCCAGCGCCCCGAACTCGAAGGCGGAGAGGGCGTATTCGTCATATGCTGTGGTGAAGATGATGGCGGTATGGTGTGTGATGGTCTCCAACACTTCCAGCCCCGTCAGGCCAGGCATGCGCACGTCGAGGAAGACCAGATCCGGCTCGAGCTTCTGGATGAGCCGAACGGCGTCGGGGCCGTTCCGTGCATCCCCCACGACCTCCACCCACTCCACGTCTTTCAGGTATTCCTGCAGCGCCCGGACGGCCAGGGGTTCATCCTCGCAGATGAGGACGCGGGCGATCCCGACTCCGCCCGGGCTGTTCATCCCGGACTCCGGTCCGGTGCGACAGAAGGCTTGGCCAGAACAGGGGCCGGGGCCTCGGAGACGGGTAGCTGGAGAAGCGCCGAGAACCCCTCCCCGGG
Organism: uncultured bacterium; assembly: GCA_965365235.1. GTDB lineage: Bacteria > Gemmatimonadota > Gemmatimonadetes > Longimicrobiales > Gaopeijiaceae > CBDUAX01. Next base: position 4,005 of record CBDUAX010000281.1, on the reverse strand, counting down.
AGAGGTCCGCCAGTTCAGGGAGGCCGAGTCACCGAAAAGTGTGGACACGCGCCGCCGGAGAAGCTGAAGCCCCTTTCCCTCTGCCGCCAGAACGCTTCCGGGCTCGGCACCCATCCCGTCATCCTCGACCGAGATGGAGAGTCTTCCAGAGCCCCTCTGGACCCTCACGCTGATGGATCCGCCGGACGGCTTCGGCGAGATCCCATGCTTGATGGCGTTCTCCAGAAGGGTCTGCAGACAAAAGGGCGGAACGGCCAGACGGTCCACATCCGGTTCAACCTCCCACTCCACCCTCAACCGGTTGGAAAGGCGCAAGGATTCCAGACCGATGTACCGGCGGGCGATTTCCATCTCCTCCCCCAGAGGGACCACATCCTGGTCTCGCCGCTCCAGGACCGACGCATAGCGGATCAACGATGCCACATCCTCGATAGCCCGCTCGGCCGCCGTCGGATCGGCCCTGACCAGGAGCATGAGGGAGTGGAGTGTATTGAAGACAAAGTGCGGATTGAACTGAGCCCGGACCGCCTTGGCTTCGGCCTCCGCCCTCAGGACCGATTCTCTTGCGGCCAGGGCTCGGCTTTCCTCGACCCGGTGAAGGGATTCGGACCACATCATGAACCCGGCCAGGACAGCATAGATGAGGAAGTAGTAGAAGGAGAAGAAGATGACTGCGACGGCTGGGCTTTCTCCCGCAAAAGCCGACTCGAACGCCCCGAGGGCCATCGTCAGCCCAATGGTTCCCGAAGCGGAGAGTACTGCATAGGCGAGGCCGATCCCGAAGTGGACGCCTACCGTCTTCCATATGTGCCATTCGGGTTTCAGAAAAAGGCGGCGGCGGGAGGCAACGACGATCGCGAGCAGCGAAGGGGGAAAGACAGTAGCAAGTCGGGGCAGGACCGCCTCCCCTTCAAGGACTGCGGTGAGCAGAAGGAGGGCGCCATACACGATCCAGCCGACGGAAAAGAGGATCCAGAAGCTCCGGTCCCGGCTTCGTCTGCTGTTCTCAATCGTCATAGCCGTCTCCTCCTGCACCCAAACTGCCGCCGATCTTCTTCTGAAGCCAACCCCTTCTCCCTCCTCCACCTTGTTCCCCACCCGACTCAGGGAGGGTGATGGCTCAACTGTGGGGAATGGCAGCACTCCCGGGTAGCCTTCCTTTCTCAACGGCCCCGGCTCGGGGATATCCGGGCCGAAATCACCCTGAGCGGCAGCCATGGGCACCGTGCGCTCAAGACCCGCGCTCCGCCATTCAACCTCCTTCCCGGCCCCCTCCGCGCGGTTTTGGCCCGCTCGTCGAGATTCTGTTCATAGCTGTGGATAGGACCCTTTTCTTTCATCTGTCCGGGAAGCCCTGAAGCGATAGCGGGGGATCCGGCTGTGTGAACCGGAGGAAGGGAGTGCCACACGATGAACCCAGGAGACCGAACCTTCAGACGAGAGGCCTACGGGCTGAGCCTTTTTGCCATCGGCACCTACGCGGTGTTCGGCCCGTGGATTTTTCCCAACGTCGCCCTGGTGGCGCCGCTCAGGATCGACCTCATCGTACTCGCTCTTTTGGGCCTCTCGGCCCTCCGCCCCGGGGGGGCATGGCAGGGGGGAGGATCCCCGGCTCTGGAGATCATGGGCCCTCGGATGCCACCACTCATCATCGGCGGGCTCCTGGGCGCGGCCTTTGTCGCACCCTGGGTCGCATTCCCCTTTTTGGTTGCTCCCGCCCTCGGCATCGCCTGGGCTGAACGGGGACGAACCCAGACGACGCGGCGGCGCCAGTCGGCCCTGCCACTCATTCTTCTAGCCGGCCTCACGAACACCACCCTGGTGGCCACCACGTCATCCCGAGGCCTCCAGGTCCCGCCCGAAGAGTTTGCGGAGATCCCCTTCCCCGTGAACAGCCTGCTTGCCGAGGTCCCCCTACACGATGTCTGGGCCGTCGATCTCAAGGGCCATCCTTCACCGACTCTCGAGGACCTGGGCTCGGCCCTCCGAAACAGCTCGCCCCTTCAAGCGACCCCGGCCGCAATGGGCCTCAGCATGCTCCGGGGTCTCATGGGTTCGACACTGGGATGGGAGGACCCGGAGTGGTTCGACGAGCGCTCGTCCTTCGTCCACCGGCTACCGGAGGCCTACCGCAGCCGCTCCGAGACCGAGCCCGGAACGACCCTCGGCATCTGGCGGGTGCTGTATCTCTTTCCTGAGGAGGGGGTGGTGGAAACCCTCAACGGCACTGTCCATGTTGCCGTAGCCGCCACCATCGGAGAGGGCCCAGTAGGCCACCGTCTTTTCCTCTCCTTTCGAGTGCGGGAAGTGAATTGGACCACCCGGTTCTACATGAAATTGATAGATCCCTGTCGCCGTTTTTTTGTCTATCCGTCTCTCCTCAGGCAGTTCGCCCACACCTGGGAGCGGGGGGGGTGGGGGGAACAAGACGGAGTTTCAACGGGAGGAACATGATGAATAATCCAGCCACTCGATCCATCGGCCGACGCGAACTGCTGGTGAAGACGGCGCCGGCCTGCGCAATGGCCTGTCTCGGCCTCGGCCGGGTTCCTGGACTCGCCGGTGCGATTGCGGGGCTTCCCTGCCAGGAAGTCCACAAGTTCGACCAGAAGATGGATCGCCAGTTTTCGCCCAGGGAGTTGATGCGCATGGAGGTCCGAGCCATGGGAACGGTGATCAAAGCCATGCGGGGCGAGATAGGCGACCCAGAGACCATTCGGGTCCTGAAGGTGAGCTCGAAGAACCTCGGAGAGGAGGTCGGAAAGAGGCAGGCCCAATCGGTACCCGAGAACAGCTTCGAGAACTTCAAGGACGGTTTCCGGCCGATGCTCTCGGGCCAGAGCCTTACCGGTGAAGTAGTGGAGGACACGGAGAGGGTCTTCGGGTTGAGGATATCGGAGTGTATCTGGCCCGAAGTGATGGGAGAAGCAGGGTTGGATGGCGAAATCGGACATGCCGCGGTCTGCAACATGGACTACGCCTGGCCCCCCGCCTTCAACCCGGCCTTCAAGATGGAGCGATCCAAGACCCTCATGCAGGGGGACGAGTGTTGTAACCATCGCTATATAAACACCGCAGAGTAGTGTACCTTGTCGCTTTTCTTGGGACCCCTCGTGTTTCCCGACCCATCCCCTCCCCCCGGGCAGAGGAGGGGGGGATGGGCCGGGCAGAGTCCCCAGTGCGACGAGGAGCGGGCGAGCATGGCAACCGAAGAACAGATCCTGGACTGTTTCTACGCCTTTCGGGACGCCCTCATGGCGAACGACACGGAGGCTCTGGACGGCCTCATGACTCAGGGGTACCGGGCCTTCAATCTCCGGGGGGAGCTCGAGGGCCGGGAGTTGGTGCTGGAAACCTACGGGCCAGGCTCGACGACCCTGGACACCTGGGAAGTATCCGACCTAGAAGTGGAGGTGTTCTCCGAGGTTGGGATCTTGACCGGAAAGGGGTTTCTGGCCGGTACCTCGGAAGGCCAGGAGTGGAGTCACCATCTCCGCTTCTGCGACCTCTATGTCCGGGAGAAGGGTGCATGGCGTCTCCATCTCTCCCAGGCCACACCCATGGAGGGTGGGGCGATGGGGGAGTAAAGCTCCCGTCTGCGTCCACATCGCACCGCCGCCGCCTTTCTACTCTTCCTGTCTGAATCCAACCGTTCGCCCGGTACATGAAGGCGAAGAGTCCTGGACACCACCCCTTTCACGCCGTACGGTTCGCCAAACCTTCACAGCCCTGGAGGAGCTGCATGGCGAAGCAAGAGTTCGGTGGAGCGGGGAAAGTCGGGGAATCCATCTTCTCGGCACCGGAAAAGCGACTGGTGGCTGCGGGAGTCGACAAGGTCCCCCGCTGGCTGGAGACCTACCACCTGACGTATATGACGCTCTTGTGGAGCGGAATGATCGTGGTGTTCGGCTGGCTCGCCCGGGAGAACCTCCATTGGCTGTGGGGGAGCTCCGTCATGATCGTGGCTCAGTACATCACCGACCTCTTCGACGGCGCCGTGGGACG
>CBDUAX010000280.1:0-6466 GCA_965365235.1 uncultured bacterium | reverse complement strand
TACGAGTACCAGAACTTCCGGGCGCATATGTTGCGGGCCCTCCCTGGCTACGAGATCCTGGAGGTCCCCCCGGACCACGAGATCTACGACTCCTTCTTCCGAATCGACGACCCCCAGGCCCTGCTTCCACCGTATGGCCTACATGAAGCCGTCTACCTGGGGATCTTCGAGGACAACGATCCTGTGAATGGCCGCATCATGGTCATGATCAACTTCAACACCGACCTCCAGGAATACTGGGAGTTTTCCGATCGGGGTTACTACCCCATCGATCTTAGTAACGAGGCGTACAAGTTCGGGGTGAACTACCTCATCTACGCCTATACGCATTGAGATTTCCGGCCTCTCCCCCCAAGGGGATCTGAGCCGGCCAGAGCTTTCACAAGGGTGCCGAAGGGCGCTGCCGTACCAACCGACACGAGGCTTACATGACGCAGGATCTCGAGAGGGCCGCCCATCTGGAACTAGAGGACGATGTCGCTCTCGTCGACCGGATGAGAGAAGGCCGGGAGAGCATTATCCGGGAAGTCCGGAAACTCATCGTGGGGCAAGAGGAGGTGGTAGAGCAGGTCCTCACCACCCTCTTCGTGGGTGGGAACAGCCTCCTCCTGGGTGTGCCGGGATTGGCCAAAACCCTCCTGATTCACACGGTGGCGGAGGTCCTGGACCTGAAGTTTTCTCGCATCCAGTTCACCCCGGACCTGATGCCGTCGGACATCACGGGAACCGACATCATCCAGGAAGATCCGGAGACCGGTCGGAGGGGTTTGAAATTCGAGCCGGGCCCGATCTTCGCGAATATCGTCCTGGCCGATGAGATCAACCGAACCCCACCCAAGACCCAGGCGGCCCTTCTGGAGGCAATGCAGGAGCACCGGGTAACGGTCCAGGGTACCACCTACGTCCTGGAGGAGCCGTTCTACGTCTTCGCCACACAGAATCCCATCGAGTTGGAGGGCACCTACCCCCTTCCAGAAGCCCAGCTGGACCGATTCATGTTCGAGACGGTCCTGGATCATCTTTCAGAAGAGGAAGAGCTCCAGGTGGTGAGAGAGACCACCGGGATCCAAAACCCGGACTTCAACCACGCCGTAACCGGACCGGACCTGGTTGCCTTCCAACGATTGGTCCGTCAGATGCCTGCTCCGGAACCGGTCCTGGAATACGCGGTGGCCCTCGTAAGGATGAGTCGGCCGAGCCCGAATGGGGAGACCCCGGGCTTTGTGAAGGAGTGGATCTCCTATGGCGCCAGTGTCCGGGCGGCCCAGTACCTCATCCTGGGCGCCAAGGCCCGGGCCCTGACAACGGGGCGTCTCAGCCCGGGCTTCGAGGATATCCGGGCTTTGGCCCATCCCGTTCTGCGGCACCGGATCCTCACGAATTTTCACGCCGAGAGCGAGGGCGTGACCACCGGCCAACTCATCGACCAGCTTCTGGAAGTTGTGCCCGTGCCGAAGTCGGGGATGTAGGAGGTTGGCTTCCGTGACCCCTCGGGCCTCCTCCGGGGCTCAGCTCCTCCTTCCAGAGGTCCTTGCCAGGATCGACAATCTGGAGATCCTGGCAAGGTCCGTAGTGGAGGGGTTCCTCAACGGACTGCACCGTTCCATCTATCTGGGTTTGTCCCTGGATTTCGCAGAACACCGTCCCTACATGCCCGGAGACGACATCCGGCGCATCGACTGGCGGCTCTTCGGCCGAACCGACCGGCATTACATCAAGCTGTTCGAAGCCGAGACCAACGCGAATTTTTCTGTTCTACTCGATGTGTCTCGATCCATGAGCTATGGGAGCCATTCCACCACGAAGCTGGATTATGCCCGATACCTGGCGGCCTGTCTCCTCTACTTTTCCAGGCGCCAGCGGGACCGGGTAGGGCTCTTCACCTTCGATGATGATGTGGTGGACTACATCCCTCCTTCCGCCAAAAACCTGGACCTTTGTCTGCACACGCTGCACCGGGCGGAAGCAGGGCGACCCGGTGAGTTGGGGAGGCCGATCCTCAAGGCCACGGAAACCCTCAGGAGGAGGGGGATCCTGGTCCTCATCAGCGATTTCTACGAGAAGGCCGAGGACGTGGTGAGGGCGGTCCGGACCCTCCAGAGCCCCGGCCACGACGTCATGGTCTTCCACCTCCTGGATCCGGCCGAGTTGGATCTCCCTTTTCAGGGCCCGGCGAATTTCCGGGACATGGAAAGCGGTGAGCAACTTCCATTGATTCCCGAGAAGCTACGGGAGGGATACCGGGAGCTACTCACGGCTCACACTGCTGAGCTACAGGATCGTTTTACCGCCGGCCGGGTGGACTACGCCGTGCTGGACACCTCCAAACCCCTCGACCAGGCACTGTTCCGGTTCCTTCTCCACCGCGAGAAGAAGAGGAAGGCCCGCTGATGCCGCTCCGCTTCCTCGTTCCGGCGTTTCTGTTGGGCCTAGCAACCCTGGTGATTCCCGTCGTGGTCCACCTGACCCGGAAGCGGAAGGCTCAGGTGGTGGAGTTCCCCTCTCTCATGTTCCTGGAGCGGGTGCCTTTCCAGGAAGACAGCCGGCGTCGGATCCAGCATTGGCTCCTTTTTCTTCTCCGGGCCCTGGCCATCGCTCTGATCGTAGCTGCCTTCGCCCGCCCTTTCCTGGAGGACGAGGACATCGCTGCGGGAGGTGGAGGAGGGCCCCGCGAGGTTGTAATCCTGGTGGATCAATCCTACAGCATGGGAGTGGGAGATCACTGGGACGGGGCTTTGGAGGCTGCTCGAGAGGTGGTGAGGGGACTGGGCCCTCTGGACCGGGCGAGCCTGGTGTTCTTTGCCCACAACGCCACCGTCTCGGTTCGTTCCTCGGCCGACCGAGATCGGCTGATGGCCGCTCTGGACACTGTGGAGTTGAGTGACGAGTCCACCTCCTACGGCCCGGGTCTGAAGCTGGCCCAGACGATTCTGGAAGAGACGGATCTGCCGGGAAGAGAGTTGGTACTCATTGGAGACTTCCAGCGGGCTGGATGGACCGGAGATGAAGGTGTGTCACTTCCGTCCGGGAGCGTTGTGACGCCTGTGAACCTCTCTTCCCCTGCTTCCCCGAACCACGCCGTCGCCTCGGTGAACCTGGCCCGCCAACGAGTCGGGGGCCGGGATCGGATTACCCCCACAGCCCGCCTGACCCGAGTGGGAGGGGAGGCAGAGGAGGCTGTGGAAGCAGTCCTGGAACTGGGAGGAATGGAGATCCAACGGCAACCCGTGACCCTACCGGCCAACGGTGCCACGAATGTGATTTTCGACCCTTTCAACGTGTCTCAGGAGTTCACGAAAGGATCCGTCCGGATTGCGGAAGCGGATGGGTTGGTTCCCGACAATGCCCAGTTTTTTGTTCTCAGCCCCGGGAGGGCCATCTCCGTCCTGGTGCTGGAGTCCGGCGGCCGAAGAGGGGCTTCCAGCCTTTTCCTGACAGAGGCCCTCTCCATCTCCGAGGAGGGTGCTTTCGAGGTCACGGTGAAGGCCTCCGGCGGAGTTTCCTCCTCCGAGCTCGGATCCACCTCTGTGGTCGTGGTCAATGACCGGCCCCTCCCGGGCGGCGACGGAGCGGAGGCCGTTCGGAGGTTCGTTGAGGAGGGCGGAGGACTCGTGGTGCTGATGGGAGAGGGTTTTCGCTGGCCGTCGGAGTTGGCGGGCCTCCTTCCTGGAGCGTACACCGAACCGCGAGACCGGAGGAGCGGGCGGGGAGGGCGGTTGGGGTATCTGGATTTCACCCACCCCGTATTCGAGATCTTTCGGGGGCCCAGGAGTGGCGACTTCTCCGGGGCCCAGTTCTTTCGGGCACGAGAGCTTCAGATTGCCGATCCGGAAAACACCCAGATTCTGGCCCGGTACGACGACGGGTCCGTGGCACTGGCCGAAACCATGGTAGGGGAAGGCCGTGTCTTGGTATGGACCTCCACCTTGGATAACTACTGGAACGATCTGGCTCAACAACCGGTGTTCCTTCCCTTCATCCACCAACTGGTCCGGTATGCCTCGGGAAGGACCGAAGCCGTTTCGTCCTTTCCCGCCGGCCAGATCCTGGATGTGACAAATGCCCGGGCCATGGCTACGGCTGGGTTGGGAGAAGTGACTGAGGCTCTGGCTGGAGACGAGGAACGGATCGCCCTGACCCCGTCGGGAGAGAGTCGGCCGCTCCCTACCGGGGAGGGTCCGCACTTTCTGCGGTTGGAGGAACAGGGCGTCTATGAAATCCGTCCACCCGGGGACTCGGAGGTTCGGCCTTTGGCTGTAGCGGTGAATGTGGATCTGGGTGAAGGGGACCTGGCTCCTCTGGACGTAGAGGAAGTCGTGGCGTCGTTGGCGCCTCGGGTGTCGGAAGACAGGATTGCCCGACGCCCAGGATCCCGGGAGGCTCAGCTCATCCTGGAAGATCAGGAACGTCGCCAGTCTCTGTGGCGTTTCTTGTTAGTGGCCGCCCTGGCCTTGTTGGCGGTGGAGACCTTGGTCTCCAATCGGATTTCCCGGAGTGGTGGTAGGAGGGTGTTCAATGCCGGATCGTAATAGCTTTTCCAGAAGGAGAGTCCTCTCCATCATCCAGAGTGTGCGCACCCGCTGGCGGCTCAGGATGTTTTTGCGGGGCGTTTGTATCCTCCTTTTGGTCGGGTTTGGCGCCTTCCTCCTTTCGGCCTTCGGTCTCGAGGCTACCCGCTTCTCTCCCACCGCCGTCACCGTCCTCCGATTTGTGGCATGGTTCGTGGTTCTGGTTGTAGCCGGATATTTCCTGGTCCTGCCCCTGTTTCGCCAGATCTCAGACGAACAGGTCGCCCTTTACCTGGAGGAAAAGGAACCCTCCCTGGAGGCGGCCATCATGGGGGCCGTTGCCGCAGAGAAGGGCGCCGGCCAACCCGGGCAGGCTCCATCTCCTCAACTCTTGGGACTTCTGGTGGACCGGGCCGTGGAAAAGGCTCGAGCCGTAGACTACGGACGGAGAATTGAGCGGCGTGGCCTGTATCAGGGCTCTGGGGTCCTGGCGTTCCTCACCCTGGCTCTGATCCTCTTCTTCATTCTGGGGCCCACGGGACTCCGCTACGGGATGACCTCTCTGGTCCTTCCCACCACCGAAGCGGCGGAGGTGAGCCCGTACTCCATCTCGGTCCTCCCGGGTGATGTCAGCGTCGCTCGCGGGTCGGACCAACTCATTGCTGCCGAACTCCGTGGTTTCGATTCCGACCAGGTCTATCTGTTTTCCAGGACAGGGGAGGGGGAGCCCTTACAGCAGCTCTCCATGCTCCCGGCCGATAGCAGCCGATACGATCTCCTCCTCTTGAACCTCATGGAAGAGATCGAATACTTCGTCGAGGCGAATGGAGTGCGGTCCCCGACATTTACCATCGAAGTTGCCGACCTGCCCTACGTGGGCGAGATGGCCCACACCTACTTCTATCCATCCTATACCGGGCTGGACCCCAGGGAAGTGGAGGATGCCGGAGATATCGCGGCCCTGGCCGGCACACGGGTAGAGCTGACCATCGAATCCACCATCCCTTCCCCGGGAGGCCGTCTCCTGGTGGATGATTCGGTGGTCCAGGAGATGACCCCGAATGAAAACGGGGAGCTCTCCGGTGAGATCCAAGTCCGAAGCGATGGGGTTTACCGCATCGAGCTGGCTCGGGCAGACGGCCGGATGGTAGAGGCTTCACCCGAGTACACCATCGACGTCCTTCGGGATATGGCTCCCACGGTAGCCATATCGCGTCCTGGAAGGGACGCCTCGGCAAGCGCCGTGGAGGAGATCTTCATCGAGGCCCAGGCCGACGACGACTACGGCATCGGCACGCTCGATCTGGTCTACTCCGTAAATGGGCAACCCGAGGATACCGTGTCCCTCTTCGGGGCCTCTGGGGCCCCCCTGGCGGAGGTGTCCGCCGGGTACACTCTCTTTTTGGAGGAGTGGGAGCTGGATCCCGGGGATGTCATCTCCTACTACGCGGTAGCACGGGATACCCGGAACGGCCGGGGTGAAGAGGCCAAGAGCGACATCTACTTTGTGGATATCCGGCCTTTCAGGAGGGACTTCCGGCAGGCCGAGCAACAGCAAGGAGGAGAACCGCCCTCCGGTGGAATGGGGCAGCAGGGTCAGAACGGAAGCCTGTCTGGGCTGCAACGGGAAGTGGTGGCCGCCACCTTCAACGTTCTCCGAGACCGGGATCTGTTCACCCCGGAGGAGTTCAGTGAAAACACGGTGAGCGTTGCTTTGGCCCAGGGACGGGTAAGGGACGAGGTGGCGAATCTTCTGGTGCAGATGAGCACCCGCGGTCTCGCCGGATCCGATCCCCGCTTCCAGGAGATCGCAGCCCTTCTTCCCGTGGCCGTTGCCGATATGGAAGCTGCCGAAGCCTTTCTTCGGGAAGAGGATCCCCAGGAAGCCCTGGCCCCGGAGCAAAGGGCGCTGACGGTCCTTCAGAAGGCCGAGGAGACCTACGAGCGCTACGTGGGCC
>CBDUAX010000279.1:0-6473 GCA_965365235.1 uncultured bacterium | reverse complement strand
CTCTTTCGAGAGAAATTTTGACGGACCTGCTGCGCGACAGACTGCAATTCAAAGTTATTGTCGTCACCGACGCAATGGAAATGGGCGGCATCCGAAACCGGTACTGGTCCGGACTGGCCGCCGTTCGAGCTATCCAGGCGGGAGGCCATCAAACTCATGGGAGCGGGTTGGATGGGGCCAGGTCTCGGACCGGCTCCCGACACAGTCGCACACACCCTCCTTGGAGCAGGGCCGACGGGCCAGGGGCAGGAACCGCCCGAACTCCTGATCAAGGGTGGCCGTATCGTCAACGCAGACGGCGCCCGGATGGCCGATGTTCGAGTCGTGGGGGAGCTCATTTCGGAGATTGGCCCAGACCTGGAGCCCGGCCTCGGCGCCAGAGTGCTCGACGCGGGAGGGAAGCTGGTCCTGCCGGGCGGGATCGACCCACACACCCATCTTCACCCTTCCTTCGTCGATGACTTCACAACCGGGTCCAAGGCGGCCCTGGCCGGCGGAATCACCACGGTCGGTACGTTTTCCCACGTAGGGGCCGACGAGAGCCCCCTTCAGGCCCTGGACCGGATGGCCGCCCGTGTTGAGGCGGAGGCCATTGCCGATATCATCCTCCACACGACCCAATGGCCCCCAACGCCGGAGTATCTGGCGAGTTTTCCGGATCTGGTGGAACGAGGCCAGACCAGCATCAAGATCTTCATGCTCTGGCGGGACTTCGGAGGCCGCCTGGCTGAGGTCATCGAGTTGTTGGAGGCAGCCCGGGACGCCGGCGTGGTGACTTTGATCCACTGCGAAGACGAGGCCCTTCTGAAGGCCACCTCCCTACGGATGGCGGCAGAGGGGAGAACGTCGCTTCGCCACTATGCGGAGAGCCGGCCGGTGGTGGTGGAGGCTGTAGCCACTCAGCAAGCCGTCGCCCTGTGTGAGCTGACCCGAGCGCCGATGCAGGTGGTGCACCTATCTTCTCGGCGCGCTCTGGAGGCATGCCGGAATCGAGATACCCGTGGGCTGCCCCTCTTCGTGGAGGTCCGTCCCATGTACCTCTATCTGACTGAAGAGCGCTTTCAGCAGCCCGACGGGGCCCTCTACGTCGGACAGCCGCCCCTTCGAACACTTGAGGATCAGGAAGCGCTCTGGGACGGCATCCGAAATGGGACCGCTGACCTCATTGCCACAGACCACGCACCTTGGACACGGGCCCAGAAACTGGACCCGGACCTCAACATCAGCAGGCTACGACCAGGGATCAGCAGTCTTCAGTTCATGTTGCCGATGTTCTTTTCCGAGGGGGTCGGGAAGCGGGGAATCGGGCTGGAGCGCTTTGTGGACCTCACCTCCACAAAAGCGGCGAAGGTCATGGGCCTTTTTCCCAAGAAGGGGGTGATCCAGGCCGGATCGGAAGCGGACATTGTCATCTTCGATCCGGAGAGGACGGCGGAGATCCGAGCCGAGGATGACTACTCCAGATCGGATTTCAGCGTCTACGAGGGGTGGGCCATGACTGGATGGCCGCTGGTCACGATCCGGAGGGGACAGGTGGTTTATGAGAACGGCCGGGTCACCGGCCGTCCCGGTGAGGGGAGGCTGGCGTTTCGGAAAGCCTGGCGAGGGTAGGAAGAAGAGGCCACCGAGAGAGTTCGGTGGCCCCGGTCGTTCTCCGCGACGTCACATTGCGGCCCCGGTCCCTATTCCTTCCTCCTCCAAACGACCACGCCCAGACCCAGGAGCCCGGTTCCGAGGAGGAGGAAGGTGCCCGGTTCGGGGACCACGGTGGCGGCCTCACCAAAAACCTGGAAAGCCAGAGTACGGGGTAGATCTTTTTCCCACTCCGTGGCCGATGCCGATGGCCAATGAGCTGCGGCCCCATCAAAGGCACTGACGGCCCAGGAATGCTCACCACCTGCCGGGGCTGGGCCTGGGTCATGAAGCGCTAGCCAATAGGTCCCGGGCCCCAGGAGCCAGGATCCACCCAGGTCATGGGGAAACATGGAGAAGGTCAAGGGATTGATTATAGGAGCGATGGACGATGCGCCCATCTGCGCCGAGTGGACCAAGTCCCCCGGAAGACCCCCACCATCCCGGTAGAGGCTCAGGTAGGGATGGGGAGGAATATAATCCGGATCGCCCTCGATCCCGTGGGTCCAGACCCGGAAGAGAGTGACCGTGGTGGGGTCACTCAAGACGAAGTAGTCGGCCCACTTCTCCCCGTCAGTGATATGTAAGGCACTGGAGCCGATGGGTTGCTTGTCCCAGAGCTGGCCCGAAGCTGTAGCCGGGAGCACCAGGAAAAGCGCAACGGAAAGGCCGCAAACGAGTCCCCGCATTGGCAGACCTCCTATTGGACTGTGACCCCGGGGGCGGCGGGAGGACCACCACACATTCCCACGTCCCCCAAATCAAGAACTGGCCTCAAGCTTAACATGATTAAAGATGCAAGATACGGACCTGTGGAGCCGCACGGAACCGCCCATTTTCCAAGTCTATTCAGGAAAGTCACTTGCCTTTGGGGACCCCCTAGGACCTGCCCCGACTTCCCCACGCAAACGTCGTCTGCTCACACCTATTTGTGGTGGGCCCGCTGCATGACCGAGGTCCCTGCCCGGTGTCGGGAGGTCACTTCCATGGGGGGAGGGGTTTAGGGGGCCGGCCGAGGGCAAAGAACCGTGCGAAGGGAAGGGAAACCCGCAGCATTTGCGCATGTTCTCGCCGACGCACTAGAATCCTCGGCACACCCAAAAACTCGTCTTGAGCAACAACCCTTAGGGAGGATCTCCATGCGAACGATCCGTTTTGTCATCCTCTCCTCGCTCCTGCTCACTCCATCTCTTGCCTCTGCCCAGCTCTGGGCGCCAGAGGAAGCGGCCCTCATCGACCATATCAAGGCCTGTTGGACCGCATGGATCAACGCCGGGGAGGAAAGCGATCCCGATGGGTTCTTCCAGGCCTGTCCCCATGCCGAGGACTCCAGCATGTGGTGGACAGAGTTTGGGGCGCCCCAGACACCGGAGCGGATCAGGAGGGAATGGCCGTTCATCAAGCGGATTGATCTGGCTTGGGTGGACCTGCAGCCGGTGGCGGTGAGGATCTGGGGGGATGTGGGGATGGTCCAGTTCTACGGAACCTGGAAGGCGGCCGGGCCGGAGGGTCCCATGACGACGGAGTACAAGAGGACGGAGTTGTTCAGGAAGGTGGACGGTCGCTGGGTTTTCCTGGGCGGGCAGGGCACGCCCTCGAACGCAAGGGATGCGGAACCGTACGGGTGAGCGCCTGGAAGTTGCGGGATGGCGTGACCGGCTGTCCGTTCCATTCCATAGGGGCGCCTCCGGTTCATCCCGTCGAGGGGAGATGTGAGGGAATCAGAGGGAGGAGCAAGAGGACAAAAAAAAGGCGGCCCCTAGTGGGGCCGCCCGATGTCTGCTGGGTTTCGCCTCGCGCTTCCTAGGCTTCCCGCCTCCGGCGCTGCCAGGCTACCAAGCCTATCGCGAGGAGGCCTGTTGCCAGCAAAAGCAAAGTGGAGGGTTCAGGCACGACCGAGGATGTGCTGGCCACTGTGGCAGCTGCATACACACCGTTGCCGGCGGCGTCCCTGAATACCTGCGTGGTCCAACCCGCCGCGCCAGGGGCGGAAATGCTGTTCCCATTGTTTCCGTAGATGCTCGACACACCGGTAAACAAGGCCGCACCATAGGGGCCTTCCGCAGCAAAACCGCTGGTGTTCACCGTGCCAATGCCGTTATAGGTGCTCGCGAAGTTGAGCCCAACCGCATTCAGGAAGGAATTGGAGTAGGCTGCTTCTGTCGCCGCTCCCCCGATTCCGGTACCGCCCCAGTAGAAGACATTCCCACCACCAAGGGCATACGCAGCCAATCCCGCGCCATTCAGGCTCGTTACGCCCTCGCTGAACACGGCGTCGTAGCCCGCAAAGGATGCAGGCGCTGCACTGGCTGTGACCGTATATCCGAAGCCCGTGAGGTAGTCCTGGAACGTCGTGTTCGTCAGAAATGAACTTCCCGTATAGAGCAGGATATTGCCACTTCCGCTGAGGCCGAACCAGCCGAGGGCATTGCTCACGAATTGCTGTTCGTTGGCGCCGAAGTAGGTCGGATGGGTCATCCACTCATCGTGGGACACCACGACCCGTTGCGCATGAGCGCTAGTCCCCATGAATCCGAGGCAGATCGCTGGCGCCACTGCGCTAAGCAGTCTCGAGGTTCGCATCGATACCATCCGTTTGTTGCGGCGCCGGCGCCGAGGGCCAGCGCACAATGGGTCGGACGACTGCCTGAATGGGTTGTTCCACTCGCACGGCCGGGTGCCGGGTGAAGAACGAGAGAAGCAAGCCTTTGCGAGGTGAGGAGTATGTATACTTCAGTATGAAGCCTTCTGCAAGAATAAAGTCTCTCGGTTACCCGCCAGACACGGAAGAAAAGTACGCATGAAGGGCCAAGAATCTACCTCGAGAGTTGGGGTTGCGGCTATCCCCCGATCGTGCCCATTCCATCGGGGGGTCTCAGACCGAGCGGGCCCCCACGGAACCGGGTCTGCGGATCAGGTGTTTGACCAGGTTAGGCTCTTTCGCCATTCCTCTGGAGCCGTTGAAAAGTGGAGGTATCCGGTATGCGCCAGCCACTGTGTTTTCTGCTAGTCCTTTTTTCTGTTGGGGCCTGCCAATCTACTTCCGGAGGCTCCGGCGGATCCGGGTTTCCCCATGACCGGATTACGCTGGAGGAAATGGAGGAGTTGCCAGACATTTCCGGTCTGAACGCCAGACAAACCATCCAGCGCTTGAGGCCGAGGTGGCTACGTCCCCGCTCATCGAGCCTCAGGGCGAGATACCTACCCGTCGTGTTCCAGGATGGGATCAAGATGGGAGGACTCGAGAACCTGGACCGGGTGCAGAGTTGGCAGCTGAACGAGATCAGGCACCTTTCGGCCGCCGATGCGACGAGCCGGTATGGCACTGGTTATCCTGGCGGAATCATCTTGTTGGTCACGAAGAGGGGGAATGACCGCCAGGCCCCATGACACCGAGGGGAAGAAAGCCAGGAGCAGATCCCGGGGAAAGCCCGAACCTCAGCCGAAGAAAAAAGCAGCCAGGATGATTGCGAGACCTATCGCTCCAATCACTATCGCGGCAATCGCCAGAGGGCTCAGGTCTTGGCCGAGCTCCGCCACCTGTCCGCAATCGGGGCAGTGGTTGGACCAGCCGAACGGTCTCCGCTTGCTTCCGCAGTAGGGGCACGGGGGTCGAGGGAGAAACGGGTACATAGGTCCTCGGATCCTGGACAAAGAGCGTAAGTCTCACGTGGGTGGGTCGTTCAGAGCCCGGCCACCGGTGGACCGTTGCAGGCTCACGACCCAATCCACGTCGACCTTCCTCATCATCAGGGAGAACTACCCTCTGAGCTCGTACTCGTTTCCACCCTCGGGGTGTTAATACTTCCTCTTCCGCTCTGGGGAGCAGAGTAGGGCGGTTGCCCAGCGGTCGGCTGTGACTTTAGGGTGTCAGGGGTTCAGCCCGGGAGGCTTCTTTGGAAAAGGAAGAGAAAAGGCGTGAGAGAAGACAAGAAGAAGCCAAGGCTTTCCTCAATGGGGCTAGGCCTCGTTATTGGGATCGCCCTCGGGGTCGCACTGGATAACATCGCCGTGGGCATTGCCGTGGGTGTCGCAATAGGGGCTGCCATGTCCAGGCGGGGTGGCCGGGAGGACTAGGGTTTTCGGGGAGGATGATTGGGCGCGACCCTGGCATTAATTCTTCGTCATGGACCAAGGAGTGCTGACCCCGGGGGAGCCTCAAAACCGCCTACCAACCGGTGCATCAAGCGACTATCTTGTTCAGGTTACCTGTCCCCGTAGCTCAGGTGGATAATGCGACTGCCTTCTAGGCAGTAGGCCTCAGGTTCGAGTCAGGTGAGCCGGGATCCAGAACCGTTGGGGTTCTGCCGCGTTCAGGAGGAAACCGCCTCTCGAAGAAGTTTCCCCCATTCAGGCCCCAGCCCCTCTATCCGCAACAGGTCGTTTCCTTCTTGTCAGGGTGCTTGGATTCTCCACACCAAGCGGCCAACGATCTCCGCTCTGAAACAGCATGACTGCTTTGCCAGAGTCCTCGGCCACCTCGAGGATGGGGTTGCCCGTGGGAAGACAGGCGCCCCACCGAAGTGAGCCGCCAACTCATTCGCGTATCTGTCTAGGTCGGTATCAAATCTATGGCCGCCTCTGCCGTGATGGTCAGTTCCCAACTCTGGTGAGCCGCCAATACGCCTCCGTTGACCAGCCCTCCGACCTCGTTGATAAATGCCTGAAGCATCTTTGGCGCGTTTGGACGGTCCATTTCAAGTGCCCCAAGACAGTTTTGGAGCTTGGAGACTAGTGAAGTTGCTTGGCCGTCGTTCAGGATGCCGTCCGTGACCAGCTTCTCGATGTGCCCGATAAGGTATGCAAGGGTCGTCTCAGCAGTCGGGAGCGTCACTGGCACA
>CBDUAX010000278.1:0-6495 GCA_965365235.1 uncultured bacterium | reverse complement strand
GTCGAACTCGAAATTGGTCGAGCTGCCATCGGAAACTCTGACGGTCAGATCCAAGCCTCAGAGGACTGGAGGGTGATCGAACTCGGAAAGGGCGTGGTCTTCGGGAGGGCGGGAGTGCCAAAGCTTGGACAATCTGATTCCCCCGTGACCTTCGCACAGCGCCAAGGGGATTTCCGTGCGGTCACCTTTCATAGCGATGGCAGCGCCAGCGAAGGGGGAATCCTGTATCTCAACTCTCCCGGCGCCGAGGTTCTTCCAGAAGGTCATAGGGCGGTTGAAGTGATCGGGGGCGCGGCCAAGATCAGGTGCTGGAGCTACGGTACTGGATCCTGGGCCGAGGCCTGCTGAGGGCCGCTGGAAGGGGTTCTTCCGCCTGAGCCCCCGGTTACACGTCGGGGAGCCGGAGCTTTCCCCCCCGTGAACTCCGGAGGGTCAGCCTGAGGCTGGAGGGGATCCTGGGGAGGAAGCCGAGGACCCGATAGAGATAGTCCCGCAGCTGAACGGGAAGCCGGGTCGAGTCATCCCAGGGCACTTCGCGTCGATAGGTGGCCTCGATGGGATTGGCCCACCGCAACCCGGCTGCCCGGACGAGACGTTTGGGATTCAGGAGCAATTCCCCTGGATCCCCAACCTGTAGATAGTGCTCTTTGGCTCCAAAGGCCCGAAAGGCCGCCTCCGGGAGCCACTCCGGGAGGTTTGGGATTCGCAGTACCCCGGGCACGCCAGCCTCCTCCAGTGATATCCCCAATAGCTCCCTGGCCAGAAGCAAGCCGCATCGGTACCCCTCGGTCAGCCACTCCTCTCCCCGAGCCGAATACTCCCAGTCGAAACTCCCGGGCAGGCCCTCGAGAGCGGCCCCGATGTCACAGAGCCAGAGCGGGCGGCAGAGTCCGTGGTTGAGCCCGTGCAGTGCCGCCAGGCGAAGCTCGTCTTCGGGTCCCAGGATTCGGATTGGGGTTTCCAGAAGCTTCTCTTGTTGGGAACGATCCCATAGTTCTTCGAAGCCACGGTCCCGAAGCATCGGGATTGACGTATGAAGTTCGATCGGGGCGTGGGGTGACTCTGGGTCGGTGAGGGCTGCCCGGGTCTCGGCTTCCTGGTCCGGATGTACCAGGAGGTCGAGGTCCCCGTAGGGGCGGAGGCCAGGGCCCGGATAATGGCGTCCAAGAGCCCAACCCTTCATCAAGATCGGCTCGACGTCACGGCCTTTGAGGTAGGAGACGACTGAACGGAGTTGCTCCTCCAATAGGCGGACTTGGAGGGTGTGATAGCGGAAGGCGTTTTGAAGTGTGGACGGGCTCGGGCCGGCTTCTAGACCCGTGCGTTGAAGCCGGTGCCAGGCAAGACCGCCCGATCCCTGACGAACCAGGATAGGAGTCAGTCGGTCCAGCTCTTCAGGGGAGACATCGATGGGGGTCGGGGAGTCGCGCCAGGCGCCGGCCAGGATCCGTGCGATGGACCGGCCACGGTCGAGAGCCTTCATCCCGCCGGTCCTGAGGAAGAATCCACAGGCTTTCTGGTCAGCAGGGAGGCCCGGTGCATTTCCTGTCTGCCCCGACCTGGACACAGCTCCGGCCATTGGTACAGCATCGGCCCAGATTCATGGCGTCTTTCATGCAATTCGCGGGAGTCAGCTTGGTCCCTGGCTGGGACTGAGCCATGGCGACGGTCATGACAGACGGAAGGCCAATCCCTGCTTTGGTGAGTTTCTCGATGGCTTCACGCCGCGACATCCCGTTGCTGCCAAGCTCAGGACCATCCCATTCCAGGAGACGTGACCGGCGGAGCCGGTCCAAACCGACCCGGATCGCCTCCTCTGAAGCGGATTCCCCGAATTCCGTCCTGAGAACCTCCACCAGGGCTACGATATCTTTCTCCCCATCGGCCTCTGCCAAGAGGAGCGCCGCCATGGGATCTAGGCAGTGTGCCCGATGACGGTCCAGGTCGTAGACCAGTGTCTCCTCGGGAAGCGGTTCTACCAGGAGGTTGGTTTTGGCCTTTGGATTCATCGGTTCCCCTTTCGAGAATTCTTCTTCCAATATACCGCCGTCACATCAGGAAACATCTCTTTATTCTACCCTGCGAGAAACAAGTTCTCTTACCATTTCATCGGCCTCTCCCCGCCGACCCTTTAGCACCTTCGCGCCTTCGGCGGCGCGTCCGGCCACGCGCATGACACGATGGGGCCAGCTTCTGGCCTGGGTGGCATGCAAAAGCAGTTCCATCGCCCCCCGTCCCTGGGAGAGGTTCTGCAATCGGCCTCTGCCGGTGGAATCGAAGCGGAGGGAAAGGATCCATCCAACCGGCAAGGGCTTTTTGGCCGGAACCCCGCCAAGCTCCTCTACGGTCACCTCCCTGGACCGGGCTCCCCCCTCTTCCCTGAGCCTCAAGGGAAGGGGATAGGGATGAACGAGGCCCCTCCGGTCCAGAACCGCGAACTCGTCGGAGAAAAGGGTGGCGCCGGCTCGGATGAAGGCTGCCGTAAGTGTCGACTTGCCCACTTCGTTGTCCCCTGGCAAAAGGATGGCCTTTTTACCCCACCCTACTGCGCCAGCGTGCACGAACACTCTCCAGGGGGAGGTGAGAGCCAATTGGGCCTGTAGGTCTGCCCCCAGGATCCGACGGATGCGTTGGAAATCGGAGCCCTGGGTCAGATGGTCGGGACCGGAATACAGCGTGTGGATCAGCCGGGAGGGATCTCGTTTTGCCGGAACGGACACCAGCGAATACACCCATTGAACTCGGCTGGTTTTGGAGGGCCGCCAACCCGGCGGAAGGACCCGGAGGAGGAGGGGGAGAAGTTCCGGCCTCGTGACGCGGATTCCGACGCGGACCCCGAAAGCGGCGAAACAGAGTCCCTCCGCCCAATCCAGGGCGTTGAGACGCTCGATTCAGGTGCCGCCGAACTTGAACTGGGGTAAACCTGGGCCCACGGATCTCCTCCCCATTTTCCGCCGTTCCGTTCCCGGGAAGGATCCTAACCCATCCCCCGATTTTCTTCCATTCCCCCTTTCCCCCGACCGACTTTCACGGGTCCCCGACCCGTTGACACCCCCCATAAGCCCCTATACCTTTCACAGTCTCTACCGCGGCTTTTTCCAACACGAGGTTGGAACTCCGCAAACCCTACGCCCCCACGGGCGTTTTTTTGACGTTGAAGGCCCGGAGAATATGCCGACCATCAACCAGCTCGTTCGGAAGGGTCGAAAGGCCGTTCAGAAGAAGAACAAGGCCCCGGCTCTCCAGAAAAACCCCCAGAAACGGGGTGTTTGTACGCGAGTCTATACGACGACCCCGAAGAAGCCCAACTCGGCTCTCCGGAAGGTCGCTCGTGTGAGGCTCACCAACGGGTATGAAGTGACCTCCTACATCGGAGGCGAGGGCCACAACCTCCAGGAGCACTCCATCGTGCTCATCCGGGGTGGGCGTGTGAAGGACCTTCCGGGTGTTCGGTATCACATCGTACGTGGTACGCTGGACACTTCCGGTGTGACTGATCGTCGGCAGAGCCGTTCGAAATACGGGGCGAAGCGGCCCAAGTAGGGCCCTAGAGAAGGCTAGCGAGAGTCAATGAGTCGTCGCAGCAGGGCAGAGCGCAGAGCACCGATGGCGGACCCGAGGTTCGAGTCCACCACCGCAGCGAAGTTCATCAACGCCCTCATGTTGGATGGGAAGAAGTCCACGGCCGAGCGGATCTTCTACGATGCCCTCGAGATCGTGGAGGAAAAATCGGGTCAGCCCGGGTTGAACGTGTTCCGGACCGCCCTCACCAATGCCAAGCCTGCTCTGGAGGTGAAGAGCCGGCGGGTGGGTGGGGCGACGTATCAGGTGCCCATCGAGGTTCGGCCCGACCGACGGACCGCTCTCGCCATTCGGTGGCTTATCGGATACTCCCGGGCCCGTAGTGAAAAGAACATGGCTGAGCGGTTGGCCGGTGAACTTCTGGCAGCCAGCCGGGGTGAAGGCTCGACCATCAAGAAGAAGGACGATACCCATAGAATGGCGGAGGCGAATAAGGCGTTCGCACACTATCGCTGGTAGCGTAGTAGGCTTGGACCGGGTCTTTGGCTGAATAGGCCAGAGGCAGGCCTCCGGGATCTAGGAGATCGGGAGTGCCGAAACAGGAGGGGCCTTGGAGACCCCGGGGATTACGTCCCTGCGTCTCCAGGTGCTGCCGCCGCGGTCAGCCGCATTACCGATTGAAAGACCGCGGCAGGAGGAGCCTGCCGACCCTGTTTCGACACTCCTTTTTTGTTTGTCGACAAGAAACCGAGAAGAAAAGAGAGAAGAGCCCGTAGATCGATGCCCAGGTTAACCCCCCTTCCACACCTCCGGAATATTGGCATCATGGCGCATATCGATGCCGGTAAGACGACAACCACCGAGAGGATCCTGTTCTATACGGGTCGGGTCCATCGGATGGGTGAGGTGCATGATGGCGCCGCCACCATGGACTGGATGGAACAGGAGCAGGAGCGGGGGATCACCATCACTTCTGCGGCAACCACCGCCCATTGGTTCCGGAACGATATCGATTACAGGATCAACATCATCGATACCCCGGGGCACGTGGATTTCACCGCTGAGGTCGAACGGTCTTTGCGGGTTTTGGATGGAGCGGTAGCCGTCTTCTGTGCTGTCGGGGGGGTCGAGCCCCAGTCGGAGACCGTGTGGCGTCAGGCCGACCGTTACGGGGTGCCCCGGATCGCCTTCGTCAACAAGATGGACCGGATCGGGGCGGACTTCGAGAACGTGGTTGGGATGATGCGGGACCGGTTGGGGGCCAACGCCCACCCGGTACAGTATCCCCTTGGAGAGGGTGACCTCTTTACTGGCGTGATCGATCTCGTGACCATGCGAGCCATCGTCTACGAGGACGAGCTGGGCTCCAAGTTCATCGAGTCCGACATCCCGGACTCCCTCAATGAAAAGATCGCGGACCTCCGCCACCATTTGGTCGAAGCCGCCGTCGAGCACGACGACGAGCTTCTGGAGAAGTACCTGGGTGGGGAGGAACCCACCGAGGGGGAACTTCGCCAGGCAATCCGAGAGGCGACCATTTCCGGGGAGATCTTCCCGGTCTTCTGCGGGTCGGCTTTCAAGAACAAGGGCGTCCAGGCTCTCCTCGATGGGGTGATCGACTACTTGCCGTCTCCTGTGGAGATCCCTCCGATTCAGGGCCATCTTCCGCACCACGACGAGACCCGGGAGGACCGTGAAGCCAAGGACGACGCTCCCTTCAGCGCCCTGGCTTTCAAGATCGCCACCGACCCTTATGTCGGAAAACTCACTTTCTTCCGGGTTTATTCCGGCTCGATCCCCACCGGCAGCCACGTCCTCAATGCGTCGAAGGATCGCAAGGAGCGGGTAGGTCGGATCCTCCAGATGCATGCGAACAAGCGCGAGGAGCGGGAGGAGGTCTTCGCCGGGGACATCGCCGCGGCCATCGGGCTCAAGAACGTGAAGACCGGCGACACCCTCTGCCACCCGGACCACCCCATCATTCTGGAGGCTATGAAGTTCCC
This sequence comes from uncultured bacterium, assembly GCA_965365235.1. Classification (GTDB taxonomy): domain Bacteria; phylum Gemmatimonadota; class Gemmatimonadetes; order Longimicrobiales; family Gaopeijiaceae; genus CBDUAX01. The sequence goes on along the minus strand of CBDUAX010000278.1, from coordinate 970 downwards.
GGAGCCCGTCATCTCCGTGGCTATCGAGCCCAAGACGAAGGCGGACCAGGACAAGCTCTCCAGCGGGTTGGCGAAGTTGGCGGATGAGGATCCCACCTTCCAGGTTCGTACCGACTCTGAGACAGGCCAGACCATCATCAGCGGCATGGGTGAGCTCCACCTCGAGATCATCGTGGATCGCCTTCGCCGTGAGTTCTCTGTGGACGCCAACATCGGGCGCCCCCAGGTGGCCTACCGAGAGACGATCCGGAAGCCGTCGGAAAAGGTGGAGGGCCGGTTCGTTCGGCAGACGGGCGGACGAGGCCAGTTCGGCCACGTCGTGATCAACATCGAGCCCACCGAGGCCGGGGCTGGCTTCCGGTTCGAGGACAAGATCCGTGGGGGGGCGATCCCCAGAGAATACATCAGCTCTGTCGAACAGGGCGTCAAAGAGGCCCTCACCAGCGGGGTCCTGGCCGGGTTCCCTGTCATCGACGTAAAGGTGGAGCTGGTTGACGGCTCCTACCATGACGTGGACTCGAGCGAGATGGCCTTCAAGATCGCCGGGTCCATGGCTTTGAAAGAAGGGGTTCGAAAGTCCAAGCCCGTTCTGCTGGAGCCGGTGATGGATGTAGAGGTCGTAACCCCCTCGGACTACATGGGCGATCTCATTGGGGACCTCTCCTCTCGGAGAGGGCGGATCGGCGGGATGACAGATCGAGGCGACGCTCAAGTCATTGGAGCTTCGGTTCCCCTTGGCGAGATGTTTGGTTACTCCACGACACTCCGCTCTCTGAGTCAGGGACGGGCGGTCTACACGATGCAGTTCTCGCACTATGAAGAGGTACCCCAGAGCAAGGCTGATGAGATCATGGCCTCTGGGGGCAGTTAAGGTCGTTTTCGCGAGCCGGGTTTGAAGCCTAGGGCAAACGCTAAACCGTACGAGGAAAGCACGATGGGCAAGGCGAAATTTGAGCGTACGAAGCCGCAC
>CBDUAX010000277.1:0-6524 GCA_965365235.1 uncultured bacterium | reverse complement strand
CCAGCCGTTGTTCACCCCCCCCCGAAACCTTTCTTGCCTTCCACTCATCAAAGGGAAGACCCCGATATAGACACTCTGTCTATAGACGTTCGGTGAACCCCTCACATCCAGAAGCCATGACCAGGTCGTCCAATCCAACCAACCCCTGCAGGGACCCGAAGGGGTTCCTTCCTCTGAAACCCGACGTGTTCCTCATCCTCACCATCCTGGCCGCTGGAGACCGTCACGGGTACGGGATCATGCAGGCTGCCCGAAGCTGGAACGGCGGAGGGATGGAGATTCAGGCCGGAGCATTGTACCGGAGGCTGAAGTGGATGATGGAGGAAGGCCTCATCCTGGAGGTTGTGGATGGTTCCGGGGAAGGTGGGGGCGAAGACCGAAGGAGGACCTACAGGGTCACCCCCTTCGGCAGATTGGTTGCCGTGGAAGAGTCCCGGCGGATGGGGGAGTTGCTGGCGGCGGCAAGAGAAGCCGATCTCGTCCCGGGAACCGGAGGAGCGTGAGGCCATGGGCAAGACGAATCGCCATCCCGCTGTGGTCCTGGCCGTCCTCGGGTATGACCTCTTCCTCCGTTTCTTCCCCACAGGCTTCCGGGACCAGATGGGGAACGAAACCCGTGAGGCATTCCGTCAGGGATGCCAGGAGGCGTATCAGAGACGCGGATTCTTTGGAATGTTGGGGTATACCCTCCGGGGGTACCGGGACGCGGTCCGGGAGGGTTTGGGCGAACGGAAAGTGGGCCGGACAGGGCGCCAAAGAGAGGGCCGAGGGTCGGGTGGCGTTTTGGACGGTCTGCGCCAGGACCTGCGCTTTTCAGTGCGAACGCTTCGCCGAAAGCCCGTCTTCACCGGTGTGGCTCTCCTTACCCTCGCTCTTGGAATCGGATCGGCGACGGCCATCTTCTCGGTGGTGAATGGCGTCCTCCTCAAGCCCTTCCCTTTTCCAGAGGCAGAGCAGCTGGTGGTACTCTGGAACACCAATCCTGAACGGGGCCAGGACGAGTTCAGGATGGCCGCACCGGACTTCTTCGAGCTCCAGCGGTCCACATCCTCTTTCTCCTCCATGGCGTTGGTCGCCGGTGCCACCTCGAACCTGACAGGGGAAGACCTCCCACCCATCCGAGTGGAGGGTTCTCTGATTTCAGCCGAACTCTTCACCGTCCTTGGGGTTCGTCCGTTCCTTGGCCGAACTTTTCAACCCGAGGAGAACCAGGGCGACCACCCAGTGGTCATCCTGAGCCACGCCCTCTGGACCGGTCGGTTCGGTGCCGATCCGGAGATCATCGGAAAAGCCATCGAGATGGACGGGACCCAGGTGGAGGTTGTGGGGGTTTTGCCCCAGATGTCTCTCCCCCTTGGAGGATCCGACCTGGACCTGCCTGGGCCCGACGCCCCCCTCTTCTGGCGCCCCCTGGACTTCACCCTGGACTGGGTGTCGGATATCGGCGCCCATGTCATGGCGGTGGTTGCCCGGAGAGACCCCACCTCGTCGCTAGCCCAAGCCCGTGAAGAGGTCAACGCTCTCGCGACGGCGCTGGTTGCCGACAACCGGGCGCCCACCGGCCAGGGAATCCTGGTCCGACCCTTCAAGGATCAGGTGGTGGGAAATGTTCGACAGAATCTGGTCGTACTCATGTGCGCGGTGGGCCTTCTATTGTTGATGGCCTGTGGCACCGTGGCGAACCTGCTCCTGGCCCGGGTCAAGGACCGTGAACGGGAACTATCGGTTCGCTCGGCCCTGGGATCGGGCCGGTCCCGTCTGGTAAAACAGATCCTGACAGAAACCTCGCTGCTGAGCGTTGGTGGCGGCCTCCTGGGTTTGGGACTCGCAAGGTGGGGGTCCGGAACCCTGGTGGCCTTCCTGCCATCGGATCTCCCCAGACAGAGTGAGATCGGGTTGGATGGTTCGGTCCTCGCCTTCACTGCGGCTACGGTTTTCCTGACCTCGGTTCTCGCCATTCTGATCCCCACCCTTCGGGTGGCTGGTCGAGATGCGGTGGGTGGCCTCAGGGAGGGCGGGCGGGGGGGGACTCCCGGTCGGAGACGGAACAGGGCCAACCACGCCATTGTCGTCGGGCAAATCGCCCTGGCCACGGTTCTGCTCTTCGGGGCCGGGCTCCTCCTCCGAAGCCTCCAGACCCTGGAGGGGATCGATCCAGGCTTCCGGAAGGAGGGAGTCCTCACGGCTCAGCTCATGCTTCCAAACAGCCGGTATGGGGGCCATGGTGAGGTCCTTTCCTTCTTCGACCAGCTAAGAGACCGCATTCAGGGGCTCCCTGGTGTGTCAGCAGTGGCATTGGGAATGGACCATCCCCTGGAAAACACCTGGTGGAATGGGTTCGGCCTTCTGGATCGTCCTGCCCCAGATCCAGACCAAAGCCCCACCGGGATCTTCCGGCCGGTTAGCGACGGGTACTTTCGGACCATGGGAATCCCGATTGTCGCCGGCCGTGCCTTCGACTCAGGAGACAGGTGGGAGAGCCACCCGGTCATGGTGGTGAACCAGGCGTTCGTGGACCGGTATTTTGGCGGGGACAGCCCCCTGGGCGAGCGGGTCGAGTTCGTGGTGGGGCGCTTCATCTGGGGGGAGGAGGCACCGACGGTCTTCGAGATTGTCGGGGTCGCGGGCGACGTCAGATTCAACGGGCTTCGCGAGCCCTCCGAGCCGGCTTTTCACATCCCGATGCATCAGTTCCCCTACCAGGCCGTCAAGCTGATGCTCCACACCTCTGGGGACCCGGCGAGCCTGACGACCCTGGTTCAGGAAGAAATCTGGGCCCTGGATCCCGATCTTCCCGTCACGGAAATCCGAACCATGGATCAGCTCTTCACCGGTGCGGTGGCTCAGGACCGTTTCAACGCTCTCCTCCTGGAGGTGTTTGCTCTGACAGCCCTGATTCTGGCAGGAGCGGGGATCTACGGGGTACTCAGCTACGCGGTCTCTCAACGGAGGGCCGAGTTCGGAATCCGGATGGCACTGGGCGCGCCGGCCGAATCGGTTCTGGCTTTGTTGGTCAGGGAAGCGATGGTTTTGGGCGGGACGGGCCTCTTTCTCGGCATCCTCTTCGCATTGGCCCTCGGCCGGTTTCTGGAGTCTCTTCTGTTTCAGGTCCCTACCCACGACGGATGGGTGTTCGGTGTGGTCTGCTCGGTGTCGATCCTGGTGGCCGTGGGTTCCGGTTTCGTTCCGGCCTTCAGGGCGGCACGGATCCCTCCTATGGAGGCTCTGAGACAGGAATCGTAAGGCGGAGAGGTTCGGGAATAGGGAAAAGGGAAACCGAAGTGCCACCCAGAATCTCGGTCAGCCCTCCGTCTCCTCTTCCGCCTCCAGGTAGTTGCCGAAGTTCATGTGAGCAAAACGCCAGCCCCCTTCCTCCAGCACGCAGACGAAGGTGACAGGGCCTTTCTGAGGCGGAGCGTCGGCTTCGGCCGCAGGGGATCCGCCCCCGGAATCGGGTGCGTCGACCGCTTCGGCTGGATCACCAGCCTCGGGTGGGAAATCGGTCCTGGTGAAGAACCAAACCCCGGTCAGCACGGCGGTGTCGGTGAACCGGTCTTCTGTGAGGTCCTCCACCCACAGTCGTGTGCCCCGACTGTCGTCCCCCCCCGCCACGAACCCGAAGCCTTCGTGGTGTTCAAGGACCGATTCGAACCCTTGTATCGCGCCCTGGAACTCAGAGGAGAAGTAGCTCACCCGGTCATCGGTCAGGAAGAGCTTCTCCACCTGGTTCAGGTCGTAGGAGTTCCACATGTCGACCCAGGTGGCCACCAATTCCCGGGGAGTTCCCTGGCCAACGGCCATGGACAGGTCCGCGGATTCAGGCTCTGGTGCCGAGCATGCAAGCGGAAACGCAAGGGCAATTCCCGTCACCACAGATCTTCCAAAGCGGGGCAAAAGAACCTCCGGGCCGAGTGGGCCTTGGCGGCCTCCCGCCATCCATCCGCCCGATTCCAGGGATGAAGGAGGGCACGCTGAATCCCAGATCCTGGGCCCTGGCCACCTCCGGGGCAAGATCCGCCACCAGGGCGAAAATCCGCACCTCTACCGGATATCCCTAGCCGAAGATCCGCGCCTGCAACTTTTTCGTCAGGATTCTCGTCGGATATGGTTAAATCAAACACATGTGACTCCCACTGATGGAGGCCCCGGTGTTCAGTCCAACTCTGAAGAAAGGCTCTGCCGAGCTCCTCATCCTCTCCCTCCTCGAGGATGAGCAACGGCACGGGTATGAGATCGCCAAGCTCATCAGCCAACGCTCCGGGGGGCGCCTGAGCTTCCAGGCATCTTCTCTCTACCCGGTACTCTTCCGGATGGAGAAGAGGGGATGGATCAAGGGGAGATGGGTGGAAAAGGACGGCGCCCGGCGTAGGCGTTTCTATCGCCTCACGGCCAAGGGGAACGAGGCGTTGGCCCTTCAACGCGACACCTGGAAGGAGTTCATGGTGGCCGTAAACCTGGTGGTGGAACCGAGCCCGGCCTGAGTGGCGGAACTCGACCACAAAGTTGCCCGAGGACACTCCGGGGGCACCGAGAAGGCGCTCCCCTTTAGCCCGGAATTCGAAGCATGCCCGACTGGACCCGATATATCCGACAACACCTCCCGCTGGAGCGTTTCCGGGGCGAGAGGGAACGAGAAATCCTGGACGAGTTGGCAGCCCATCTCGAGGACGCCTACGCCGAGGCTCTGGCTGGTGGTGCCTCTCCGGAGGAGGCCGAAGAGCAGGCCGTCTCCGAGATCGACGACTGGGCGGGCTTGGCCAGGAGTATTCTCCGCAGTCACGAGGGTGCCCGGGCCTCGGCGGCCACCCGGGCCGCCGAGCGGTCCGAGGAGATCATCCGCTCCCGAGGCCACGCCTGGATCAACCTGGCTGACACCCTTCAGGAACTTCGGTTCACACTCCGGCGCCTACGGAAAGCCCCGGGTTTCTCCGCCATCGTTCTCCTGACCCTGGCCGTCGGAATCGGGGCGAACACGGCCATCTTCAGCGTCGTAAAGGGTGTTCTTCTGGATCCCCTTCCCTTCGAAGACGCCCACCAGCTCGTGGGGATCTGGAACGCAGCCCCTGGCATGGGAGAGGAGCAACTTCCCCAGTCCATGGCCTTCAACGCCGTAATGGAAGACGAAGCCCAGGTCCTGGAGGATGTGGGTCTCTGGACCATGTCGCGCTCTTCTGTCATGGGGACCGAAGGGCCGGAGGAGCTCCTGAGCATGTCCGTCACCCAGGGAGTCTTCCCCGTGCTACGCGTCCAACCATCCCTGGGCCGGGGGTTCCTGTTCGAAGACACCCAGACCGACTCGCCTCGGACACTCATCCTCTCCCATCAGTACTGGATGGATCGGTATGACGGGGACCCGAATGTCCTGGGTCAGCTCCTCTCGGTGGGTGGGTTTCCGCGGGAGATCATTGGCGTTATGCCGGAAGGGTTTCGGTTCATGGATCGCGAACCGGTCTTCTACCAACCCTTCCGATACGACAAGGCATCACTGAATGTCACGAACTTCGTCTTCAACTCAGTCGGGAGGTTGGCAGCGGGGGTCACGGCGGAGGAGGCGATCCCGGAGTTGGACCGGCTGGTCCTCTCCGCCCCGGACAAATACCCCGGCGGAATGACCAGGGAGATCCTGGAGCAGGTGGGTGGGCATGTCGTTCTGAACCCTCTCCAGGAAGATCTGGTAGGGAATGTCGGGAACATCCTTTGGGTGGTGTTGGGGGGGGTGGGGATCATCCTGCTTGTGGCCGCCGCCAATGTGGCAAACCTGCTCCTGGTGAGAGCGGAGTCCCGCGAGCGGGCAACGGCCGTTCAAGCCGCCATCGGCTCCCCACGGGGGAGGTTGATCGGTCAGTTCCTCACTGAAAGTCTCGTCCTGTCCCTGGTCGGGGGATTGATGGGAATCGGCTTGGCGTATTCCGGACTTGAGGTCCTGAAAACCATGGGTCCAGGCGATCTGCCCCGCCTACATGAGATCGGCCTCGATGCCGGTGGCCTCGGTTTTACCCTGGGGATCTCGCTCCTCATGGGAACATCGCTGGGGCTGTTGCCTCTGGCCCGACTCTGGCGATTGAACATGGTGGGCGCCCTGAAGGAAGGCGGACGGGGGTCCAGCTCGGGGCGGGCCAGAAACCGGACCCGGAATGCCCTGGTGGTGGGGCAATTTGCCCTGGCGCTTGTTCTCCTCGTGGGCTCGGGGCTCATGATCCGGAGCTTCATCGCCCTCACCGAAACGGACCCCGGGTTCTCCCAACCACAGGATCTTCTCACCTTCCGATTGCAGGTCGGGTGGGAAGAGGTTCCTGACCAGGAAGAGGTCCCTGCGGCACACCAACGGATGGCGAGCGTGCTGGCTGACCTGCCAGGGGTGACGGCTGTGGGACTGAGCAGCTCCATCTCCATGGATGGCCGGGCAGGTTATGACCCCATCTACTTCGAGGACTTCCCCCTGCCGGAGGGTCAGAGCCCTCAGATCCGGCGTTTCAAATGGGTTGGAGGGAACTACGTGGAGGCCATGGGGAACTCGGTGGTGG
>CBDUAX010000276.1:0-6531 GCA_965365235.1 uncultured bacterium | reverse complement strand
GATGCTCCGAACCGGGTTCGGTCGAGACTGTGCGGTGGTGGTCGTGGGTGGCGGGGTGGCGGGAGACCTCGGAGGGTTTGTGGCCGCGACCTTCATGAGAGGGGTGCCGTTGGTCCAGGTGCCCACCAGCCTGGTGGCCATGATCGATTCCTCAGTCGGTGGGAAGACGGGGGTGGACGTCCCCGAAGGAAAAAACCTGGTGGGTGCTTTTCATTCTCCTCGCCTGGTGGTGGTGGACCCAGAGGTCTCGACGACCCTTCCCAGACACGAGAGGGCCCAGGGCTTGGCGGAAGCGGTGAAGCATGGGGCGATCCTGGATCCGGTCTATCTGGCCGACCTGGAGGGGGATATTCCCTGCGTACTGAACGGGGAGGTGGGTGCCACGGCCCGAGTGGTGCTCCGGTCAATTGAGATCAAGGCCGACGTCGTGAGCAAGGACGAACGGGAGTCGGGCATCCGGAAAGTTCTGAATTTCGGACATACCATCGGCCACGCAGTGGAGTCGGCCGCCGACTATCGGCTTCCCCACGGAAGCTGTGTCGCCCTGGGCATGGTCCTGGAGGCCCGTCTCGGAGAGGCTCTTGGAATTACCCGGGTCGGCACGGCTGAGACGCTGGAACGCCTGGTCAAACTTCTGGACCTCCCCACACGAATCCCGGCGGAGCTGGATCACCAAGCCATTCTTGCCTTCATCCGGTCAGACAAGAAAGGGCGACGGGGCCGGCCCCGGTACGTTCTCCTTTCCCAACCGGGTCAGGTGGTCCCCGACACAGAATGGGCCCAAGAGGTCCCAGAGGAACAGGTTCTCTCCATTCTGGAAGGCGCTCGCCAGGAGGCATGAAGGAGGCCCCCACAAGTGTAGGTTTTCCAACGCTTTAAAGCGCCACTTCACATATTTGACGGCAACCTGAAGCGCATCTAACTTTGGTGGCCTTGTTCCAAGCTTTTCGGAGGAGGCGCCATGGCGCTCGTTGAGCGCGTCGACGGCATGTCTATCGCTGCAGCGTTGGCAAATCGGGCCATCCAAGCTCCCGAAGGGGCCTTTCTCCTTCATCAGACTCAAGCGGTCACATTTGGGGAGGTGGATACCCGGTCCGACGCCCTGGCCGCCTCCTTCCACTCACTGGGTATCGAAGCCGGAGACCGCGTCGCTCTGCTTCTCCCCCCCTGTCCCGAGTTTGTCATCGCCATGTTCGCGGCGGCGAAGCTCGGAGCCGTCATCGTCCCCATGAACCCCCGTCTGACGCGGCCGGAGCTCCAGTACATGCTCCGCCATTCTGAGACGGTCCTGGCCGTGACGGTGGAGACCCACGGGGGAGAAGACTACCTGGCGGTTTTCGACGAATTGCTGCCCCAACTTCCCGAGCTTCAGTACGTTTTGACGGTAGGGGAAGAGGATCTCTGGTACGACGACCAGATTTTCCAGTTCGAAGACCTTCTCTCGGCCGGTGCCGGGAGGGACTACCCCGCGGCCGAGGTGGATCCGCTGGAGGACGCCTTCGCCATCGTCTACACCGCCGGAACGATGGGGAAACCAAAGGGGGTAGAGCTCTCCCATTCGAACCTCCTGACGGTGGCTTGGGAGACCGCGGCCCAATTGAGGCTCTCTCCTGAAGATCGTGTCATCGGCGTCTCGGCCTTCTTCCATGTGTTCGGGCTCGGTCCCGGCATTCTCGGGTCCATTCTCGCCGGGTCATCTCTGATCCTCCAGACCGGTTTTGGGGCCGCTGAGACGCTGGCTTTGGTCCAGCGGCTCCGGGCGACGGTTCACTATGGTGTGCCGACGCTCTTTTCCACCGGGCTAATCGAACTGCAAGAAGCCTCTCTGGATCTCTCCTCGCTTCGGGTCGCCTTGGCAGCCGGAGGGCCGGCGCCGTCGGGCTTGATAGGGGCCGTTGAGGAGGGCATCTGCTCGGATTTTCGGGTGGCCTATTCCCTTACCGAAACCGGCTCGGTGGCCTCCATGACATTGCCATCCGATCCGCCCGAGAAACGATCCCACACCGTGGGCAGACCCCTTCCCGGTGTCGAAATGGCGATCCTGGACAACGAAGGGCTCCCTCTTCCCACGGAGAGTGTGGGTGAGATCGCCATCCGAGGGCCGGGGGTCATGAAAGGCTACTATCGCCAGCCGAAAGAAACGAGCCGAGCCAAGCGCGAGGATGGTTTTTTTGTCACCGGGGACCTGGGGATGGTGGACGAGGAAGGGTATCTGCATTTGGTGGGGAGGCGGCGGGAGGTTATCATTCGAGACGGTTTCAGCGTATACCCTCGGGAGGTGGAATACCGCCTTCAGGCTCACCCGGCGGTTGGTGAGGCAGCGGTAGTAGGGATTCCCGACGACGTCCTCGGTGAAGCCGTCTGTGCATGTATCGTCCCTATCGAGGGGGCGATCGTGACCGGCCCTGAGATTATGGAATGGTGCCGCGTCATCCTGGCGGACTACAAGGTCCCGGACCTGGTCCGCTTCCTCGATGAATTCCCGAGAACGGGAACCGGAAAGCCTCGGCGTGTAGAGCTGGCTCGGACGATCCAAGCCCAGCTCATGAGTCGCAAAGACTGACGCCCGAGAGAGGCCCCTCCGACCCCTCCCAGGTTCCAACCGGGCCAGATCCCGGCGGATTGGGGGTGGTGGAGAGGTCTCGTGGCTACAGGAAGAAAACACTTTGCTACGAGAGTACAAAACATGAGTCTGCCCCATTCCCGGGCACCCCACGCAACGGGTGCGCCGGTAACCCCCCCTGAAGCCCTGAACGCTGCCCTCCTCATCGACTTCGACAACGTCACGATGGGGATGCGGAGCGACCTGTCCAAAGAGCTCAAGAACCTCCTCAACTCCGATATCATCAAAGGGAAGGTCACGGTACAAAGGGCCTACGCCGATTGGCGGAGGTATCCTCAGTACATCGTGCCCCTTTCGGAGAACTCGGTGGATCTCATCTTCGCCCCGGCCTACGGGAGTTCGAAGAAGAACGCAACCGACATCCGGATGGCCATCGACGGAATGGAGCTGGTTTTTATCCGGCCGGAGATCGGGACCTATATCCTTCTCACCGGAGACAGCGATTTCTCCAGCCTGGTCCTGAAGCTGAAGGAATACGGCAAGTACGTCATTGGCGTAGGGATCCAGGAGTCCAGCTCTGACATTCTCGTTCAGAACTGTGACGAGTACTACTCCTACACTTCCCTGACGGGCCTTCGGAAGACCACGGACTCACTCAACAAGGCTGTGGATCCCTGGGTGCTGGTGGAACAGGCGGCCCAGAAGATGGCGTCCAGGGGCGACGTCATGAGGTCGGACCGTTTGAAGCAGGTCATGATGGAGATCGATCCTACCTTCGACGAAGGGAATTTCGGCTTTTCAAAGTTCAGCCGATTCCTTTCGGAGGCGGCCAGCCGGGACCTGGTTGAGCTGAGGAAGATGGAGAACGGTCAGTACGAGGTCCGTCCGAAGTCCGGCGAGAAGGAGGCCGTGGGAAGAGATAGGGCCCCGGCCCAGAAGCGGTCACCAGATCGGTCCCGGGCCAGGGAGAAGGAGCGTGAGACCAAGGCGGCCCCTGCAAAGAAGGGGAGGGCCGGAGCCAGAGCGGAGACAAAGGGCACAAGAGGGCCGAAACCCGGCCCTGAGGACCCGGCGCCGAGAAAGGCCGACAGTGATGGAAAGGCCCCGGATCCACTCCAGGCCGCCTACAAGCTTCTCAAGGAGGCCCTGGCCGGCATCCTGGATGGAAATGGAGGGGCGCCGGTCCGAGATTCGGATTTGAAGCGCAAGATGCTGGAGTTGGATCCGGCGTTCGATGAGAGTGAGCTGGGTTTCGGGAAGTTCAGTCGCTTCCTGCGCCAGGCCCATGACCATGAGGTTGTGGATCTTGAGAAGCGGGAGGAGGGCACCTATCAGGTTTCCCTTTCAACCCAGGCCGAGGCAGGGAAGGACAAACCGACCGGCACCGGCACCACCGCAGGCCCAGGTGAGAAATCCACGCCAGCCACCACCCCGGGCCCGGAGGGGAGGGGGAAGATGTCCTCGACCCCCGGGGACGATCTCCCACATGAGGAATTTGGGAAGACCGCTCGGGTTCAGGTGGCCAAGGGCCTCGGGCCGCGGCGGGGGGAACGGAGGGGACGGAAGGACCGGGAGGGGCCTCCGGCACTCCTGGCGGGTCAGGTGGTTTCCCTGGGTGCGAGCAGTTCTTCAGAAGGACCGGCTCCGGCAGCAGGGGATTTGGATGTGCACGCTCTTGGGCTCCCCACGGACGGTCCAGCCATCATCAGCTACCTCACGAACAGCTACAAAGGCGTCGGAAAGAAGACGGCCGAAAGCTTGGTAGAGGCTTGTGGGGCGGACCTCTTTTCCGTCATGGCTTCGGACCCGGCCAGAATCCGGTCCATCGTTTCCGGCCGGCGGGCGGACCAACTCCTGGAAGGTTGGAAGGTCGACCTTCAACGGCGAACCGAGCGCCGGGCCCAAGGATCCGATGGCCCCGAGAAGGGACCGAGGCCGGCCCCTCGTGGCAGGTCCAGAGGGGTGGAAAAGCCGCCCCCAACACAGAAAGAGGCTACCCAGATTGCAGGGGTAGAAATCGTCCCGGAGGCGGAGCCGGTGGCAACGGAAGAAGCCGCCCCCGTGGTGGAACCCAGGGCGGCGGCGGCCGACAGCACGGTGGCCGAGAACCCCAAGTCGGCAGGGCCCGAAGGCACCCCAGCCAGAAAGCCGGTGGCCCGAGGCCGGAGGACCAGAAGAGGGGGTCGGAGCAACCGAGGGTGACCCGAGTCCTCGGCCCCGGAGGGACCCGGACCGAAGGGGGGGATCGTAACCCTTCCGAAGAGAACGTCACGCCCTGGGCGTGGCGTTCTTCTCTTTCGGAGGGTTGCGGGAGGGCTTTGGAGGAAGCCTTCTTTTGCCGGGATACCTCCGAGGTGGCTCGGGAGCTTCTAGGGGCCTGTCTTCGGTCCACCGTCCAGGGTGAAGAAGTGCTGGGGGTCGTGGTGGAGACCGAGGCGTATGTGGGCCCCCACGACCCGGCCTCCCACGCAGCCCACCCGATTGGCAGGACTCCCCGGAACCGGAGCATGTTCGGCCCGGCTGGGCGGGCCTACGTGTACCAGTCATACGGGATCCACTGGTGTCTGAACGTAGTGACGGAGGCCGAGGGTTTCCCGGCGGCGGTGCTCATCAGGGGACTGGACGTGTTCAGAGGGAACTCGGTGGCCCGTCACCGTCGAGGAGGAAAGGAACCCCTGGGTGCCGGCCCCGGTAGACTGTGCCAGGCCATGGGGGTCACGGGTGCGCTCGATGGCCATGACCTGGGGTCGGCCCCCCTTCAACTCCTGGAAGGGTGGAAGGTGCCCCGGGAGCTGATGGGTGTTTCAGGGCGTGTAGGAATCAGAAATGCTGCGGACTGGCCCCTACGCTTCTACCTTCTCGGCCATCCCCAGGTATCCAGGGGCCCCCGGGTGGCCGATACACCGCCCTCGGCCGCCTCAGAGACCCCCGGTGAGGACCACCGGCACGGGGCTGAGACGGTAAAAACCCAACGGAGTCGTATCCGCCATGACTGATCCGACCTGGATCTCCCTCTTGCCTCCCCTCCTGGCCATCACCTTGGCCATCGTCAGCCGTCAGGTCTATCTCTCTCTGGCCGGAGGGGTTTGGCTGGGGTGGACCATCCTGGAAGGCTGGAACCCCCTTACCGGCCTCGCCTCGGCCATAGACGGATCCGTGGCGGTTCTGTCCAACCCGGGGGATGCCAAGGTGATCCTTTTCACCCTGGTCATCGGGTCGCTCATCGCCACAGTGGAGTCTTCCGGCGGCGTGAAGGGGTTCGTGTCTTTCCTGGAATCCAGGCACTGGGTGGACACTCCCCGGAAGGCACGCCTCCTGGCCTGGACCATCGGCCTGACCCTCTTCATCGAATCCAACATCAACGTCCTGGTAGCAGGGTCCGTATCCCGCCCCCTCTTCGATCGGTTCAAGGTCTCTAGGGAGAAGCTGGCATACATCATCGATTCCGCGTCGGCTCCGACCTGCATCATGATTCCCCTGAACGCCTGGGGGGCCTACAACCTGGGGATCCTCTCTGGTCTGGGGTTGGAGGACCCACTGAGGGTCTTCCTGTCGGCCGTTGTCTTGAACTTCTATGCCATCGCTGCCCTCCTCCTGGCGCTTGTGGCCGCGATCACCGGTTTCAACATCGGCCCCATGAAGAAGGCTGAGGCCCGTACCCAGGGCGGTGAGGTTCTCTGGCCGAACGCGACTCCCATGATCGACGAAGCCATCCTCTCCCCTCAGCCCAATGACAAAATCCCGCCTAGAGCCGTGAACATGGTCCTTCCCATCGTGGTTCTGGTCGTCATGATGCCCGTGTTCCTTTTCGTGACCGGCGGCGGAGATCTCATGGAGGGGGAGGGGTCCACCAGCGTCCTATGGGCCGTCATGGCCGGCTGTCAGTGGCTTGGTTCCTTCTTCTCCTTCAGAGGGGGGCGTCGGTGGATGAGTTGACCCGGACGGGGTTGAAGGGGGCGGGGGGCCTG
>CBDUAX010000275.1:0-6546 GCA_965365235.1 uncultured bacterium | reverse complement strand
TGGAGATCTGCCTAGAAACGGACTCACGATGACTGTCCTGGTGCTGGCTCTCGTCCTCCTGGGCTCCTCGGTTCTTGGGGTGGCCGGGGCCAGCGTACTCGGCAGTTTGAAGAGAAGGACCTCGCTCTCGATTTCGCTTGGTGGGTGCGTTGTCTATGCATCGATCCTCATCTGGCAGCCTCCCCTGCCATGGGTGCCGAACCTGTCCGTTCTCCTGGCCGGGAGCTGTTTCGGATTCCTGTTCGGTCGCCTCCTTGGTTCTTCCGCTGCCGTCCTGGCGTTTCTTTCCACCGCCGCAGCGGTGGACTTCTTTTCCTTCTCAGACGGGCTAACCAACCAGATCGTGGAAAGCTATCGGGCTGGTGGGTCCACCCTGCTCCGATACCTGGCGGTATTTGTGATGATGGATGGCCGGGAGTTCGCTGTGGTGGGTGTCAGCGATCTGGCCATTATAGCCGCAGCTTACCTCGGTCTTCGGAGGGGTACCGGATCGGAGTGGGAGCCTGCCGGTTGGCTCCTACTCGGGCTTCTTTCGGCCTTCTTTTTCGGCCTTCTCCAAGGGGGCGCCCCGGGGATCCCATTCCTCGCAGCAGGGGGTTGGGCGTTCGTCCTCCTCCACAACCGCCGCCGCCCCTCTCGCTCGCCCCCGGTCTCAAAGGCCGAGGCCGCGAAAGAAACTCCTAGTCTTTCCCGGGGACTGGGACCCGGGCCTGAATCAGATCTGAGGGACCAAGGGTAAGCTGGTCGGGTCCGATTCGAAGGTCCGACTCCATCATCTCCTCCCAGGTGACCTCCTGGCCGGTATAGCAGGAAATCCGACCCATGATGGCCGTGAGGGTAGAGACCGCGGTTCTCTCTGCTTCATTGACCGACTCTCCAGTCCGAATGGCGGTCACGAGGTCAATATGTTCCTGGAGGTATGGCCGGGGATTGATCTGGTTGCCCCCCTCGTCCATTGAGTAGGGATAACGCCACTGCTCCCTTCCATCCGTATGCCAAATCCTGTCGAAACAGTTTGAATAACCCTCGGTCCCCCGAACGAGCTCGGACACGTTATTCGTGCAGCCGGCAATTTGCCTGCACATGCTGTGGACGTGGACGTCACCCTCATAGGTGAAGTCGATGCTGAAGAAGTCGTACTGGTCTCCCGTTGGACGCCGCCACCGACCCCCGAATCCAACAGCTTTCTCCGGGTGTGCGTCCCCCAGATACCAATTGGCCACATCCAGATTGTGGACGTGCTGCTCCACGATGTGGTCACCGGAGAGCCAGGTCCAGTTGACCCAATCCCGAAGCATATACTCCATGTCTGACCACTCGGGGCGTCGGTCCCGCCACCACGGCACCTGACCATTCCAGTAGACATTCGCACCTACCACCTGGCCAATGGCTCCATCGGCCACCTGCCTGAAGGTGTCCAGATAATCAGCCTGATGACGACGCTGGGTCCCGGTCACGACACAAAGGCCGAGTCCGTCGGCTGTGCGAGAGGATGCCATGACCGACCGGCAACCCACCGGGTCCACCGCCACGGGTTTTTCCATGAACACATGCTTGCGGGCATCGACGCATGCCTCGAAATGCTCGGGACGGAAGAAGGGTGGAGTCGCCATCAACACCACATCGATGTCGGTTTCGAGGAGGCTCAAGTAGGCATCGAATCCCGTAAAGCAGTTCTCGTCCGGGATCTGGACGCCCTTCTCCTCCAGAAGCGTCGCTCTGCAGTTGTCGATCCGATCCTGGAAGTAGTCGGCCAGGGCGACGACTTCCAGGTTCGGCCCGGCCTCGAGGAATTGCTGAGCGGCTCCAGTTCCCCGTCCTCCACACCCGATGAGGCCCGCCTTCAGAGGAGGGCCGTCGGGGGCACGATCCAGAAGGGGGGGATACACGTAGTCGGGATACAAGGGTTTGGCAGCGCACCCCCCGGCGATGGCACCCACGGCTCCCACCGCGCCAATAACGCCGAGGGTCTCGATGAAGTCGCGCCTGCTCTGTCCCGCCTTCGTCTCACTCATCCTTCGGCTCCTTCCCGGTCCGTTTCTACCGGCGTGATTTCAGAGACTTCCAGCTCCCTGACTACCCTGAATCCGATGTCATTACAGTCCGAATACCACCAGACACTCTTGGGGCTTTGTGGATCGGTGAGGAGGCAAGCATCCGTCCGGGTGTGGTCCCGGGCTGCAAGTCTCAAATCCGCCGGGTCACTCCGAAACGACCCCCCTCGAACGACCCGCTCGAGGCCTGCCTCCGGGCCTGTGGGATCCACGACCGGTCCTTCCCCTCGACCGATATAGGCATCGGCCGCATACCAGTCCATACAGAACTCCCTAACGTTTCCCAGCATGTTCACCAGCCCGAACGGGTTGGCCTCTGTCTCGGACGGGGGCCGTGTTCGTCCCCCACCGTTCCCCTTATGAATCACAAAGCGGTCCAACGGTTCGGTGTTTCGGCCAAAGATCCGGTTGAGAAGGCGTCGGTCCGTATATTTCTCTGGGTCTCCATCGAAGAAATAGGGGGTGGAGGCACCTCCCCTGGCAGCGTACTCCCACTCCGCTTCGGTGGGTAGGCGATAGGTCCTTCCGGTCACCGAGGAGAGCCAACGCGTGTACTGCACAGCGGCGTGGTGGGTCATCGTAATTGCCGGCCGGTCGCCTTTTCCCCAGCCTTGATCCGGAGGGACATAGGGGGGAGTGGCTCCTGTGATGGCGTCGACGCCCTGCCCGAGCAGAGGGAAGGCTCTTCCAGGCCCGCTGGACCCAACCCCCCCAGAGGGAGCGGTGCTGTTTCCGGCTCGTCTGGTGTCGGTGCGCCCTTCTGCCCGGGTCGCAGAGTACCAGGCTTCAAATTCGCTCCAGGTGACCTCCACCCTCCCGATCCAGAATGCGCTCAACGTGACCGAGTGGACCGGACCCTCATCGCCTCGGCGATAGGCTTCCGTTTCGGGGCTCCCCATCTGGAAGGTGCCGCCCGGAATCGCGACCATCTCAAAACTGACCGAGGTAGAGGGGATCTGCTCCGTGTAGTCCGTGAAGCTCTCGACCACCGCGGGGGAATCGAAGGTTTTGGCCGCCTCATTGGAAGCGACGCCAAAGTCGATCTCTTCTGCGGCATCGGGGTCGAAATGGCCGACATGGAGGTGACAGTTGAGGCAGCGGATCTCCTCGGCTTTGCGTTCGTAATGGAGATGGGCCTCCTCTCCCTCGTCGGTGAGTTGGACCGGGAAGAGGTTGGGGTGGCACTCCACGCACGATTCTCGGAAGGTGTACTCGCGCGCGTGCTCTAGAAGGGACCGTTCCTCCCAGTCAAAAGAGGCTGGATCGCGAACTACCTTGCTCCAGGTGTCTCGGATTCCCAGGCGGGCTTTCTGGGCGGCATAGGCGATGCCCCTGGGGGGAAGGTGGCACTCCACGCAGTGGACGATGGTGCCGCTCCCTGTCGCGAAGTGGGTAGACTGCTTCCAGGAAGTCGTGGCCTGGGGGTGGATGTGGCAGGACCCACAGAATTCGTCGCTGGAGGTGACCTCATTTCCTCCCCGCACCACAAGGAGGAACAGCATCCCCACTCCAACTCCCCAGACGAAGGGGCGGCGCAGGAGGCTGGTCAGGAACCACACCCTTCGGCGAATGAACCCGGCCAGGACCGATCCCGGACGGCGAAGGAAATTGGCCAGCGCTGAAGCCGACCGACGAAACGGGTTGGCGGGGGTCGAGCTCATCCGACTCCGAAGGTCTCCTTCGCCCATGCGACGTTACCCTGAGTGTCCTCCAAAAATCGATCCTCCCGTCCGCTGGTTTCGAGCACCAGCCACTTGTCGTAGCCGATGTCCTCCAGGGCAGCGGCAGCAGCCTGGTTATCCACCATGCTCTCGTCGGATCCAAGGACGGGAGTGTTCCAGTCCTTCAGGTGGACCTCACAGAGGCGCTGGTTTCCGATCAACCGAAGCTCCCCAGGCACGTCGTATCCATTCCCCGTGGAGTTGCCAAGATCGTAGTAGATTTGCAGCCATTCCGACCCGACCCGATCGATGATCTCCAGATTCTGCGCGGCGGTGAGCGTGTTCTCGAGCCCAAGGGACACCCCGACGTCACGGGCCCGAGGCACGACCTGGATCAGCGTGTCGACCACTCGGGTAACCTTGTCCTCATCCAACCGGTAGGAAGCGAACTCCCCCACCGAGTCGTTGAGGAAGTCGCCGTTCTCATCTTTCTGGCGCAGATCCCCGTTTCCAAAGAAGGCCATCAGGACGTTGCTTGCTCCCAGAGCGACGGCGGCATCAATGGCATCCACCAGCCAAATTGCAGACCGGGGCTCGTCTGAAAGGGGGTAGGTGTTGAGGAGCCCGAGGGCGACCGAATGAAAGGTTATTCCGTGCTCGTTTCCAAGCTCGAGGTACCGCTCCTGTATCGACGGGTCCCGGAGGAGCATCTCTTCCGGATTTCGCCCCAGGCTCACCTGGATTCCAGATAGGTGTGCCTCGGCCGCCCTGGGGATCTGCTCAGGGTCGCACATCGGGCCCAGGTTCCAATCGCAGATGCCGATCCCCGGCGTGACCGACCGCCGGGGAGGGGAGGGTTGGGGTGATGAGCAGGCGACCATCCCTCCCATTGAGCCGGTGGAGGCCACGGCAATCGCAACTCCGCCGGCCTTCACAAATCCCCTACGGTCCAAGATCATTTTTCGCCCCTTTGTTTTACGATTCCTGAAGCCGCCTGATGAGCACTTTCCGAAACTGAATGGGGTGACTCTCGCTTTGGAGAGCGATGTATCCCCCGGTCAGGGGTTTGCCCTCGTCCTTCCCCGGACTCCCGAAGTCCAGAGCCGAAGCTCCGCCCACCACCGGGTGAGAATAGGCCAGAACCGTATCGCCATCCATCACGTGCAGGATCTTGGAATCCCCCCGGACGATTAGATCTATCGTGACCCACGACTGGTCATGAATCGTGGGTGCATCGGCTGTGATGCAGTGTTCCTCGACCCGTACTGCGTCGATCTCCACATGGGTGCCGGGGGTACAGAGGTTGGCCGTGGGTCGCTTGTCAGATCCGTTACCGCCCAAGAACTGGGCTTCCAGGGAGAGAGGAAAATCCTGGTCCAGGAGCATGGACTCAGGGCTCTGGGCGTGGAACATCACCCCGCTGTTCTTGAACGCCCAACCTGGCCCGCCGGAAAGCTGATCGCCAACGAACCGATATTCCACCCGAAGTTGATAGTGGGAGAAGGGATCTCGGAAGAAGAGGTGTCCGAACCGGTTGTGAAAGCCGTCGTACCTTTCATACCCTACCGTTAGAAGCCCATCCTCGACTCGGAAGGTCTGCCAGGGGTCTTCACCAAGCTCATGTCCGGCGATCTTGACGGTCCAGCCGGAAAGATCCTGCCCATTGAACAGAGGGGTCCAGGCCGCCTCTGGACTGCCGGCACAGGAGACCGCACCGATGGGAGCAAGGAGAATCGCGAGCAGTCCGACCCGCGGGAAACGGGTGTGTGCGCGGCGAAAGATCATCCGACCTCCGAAAGGTGGTGGCTCAGGGTTCTCCAGGTTCCTCATGCGCGCCCTTCCAACGTCGGGAAGGTACGGGCAAGGGGAGTGTGAGGTGGTGGGAGAGGATTGGCAACCGAAAATCGGGCACCGGAGAAGGGGCCCGGGTCCGGTGAGCGTCCCTCAGGTTGCGGGATTCCCCGGGGGTGCACCCTCTGTCCCCGACTCCCACATTGGTCCCTAGCGGACCCACCACCCTCGATGAACCCCAACGGAAAGCGGGAGCCGATGTCGGAGTCCTTCAACATCGCGGCAGTGCAGGCCGCACCAGTTTTCTTGGATCTGGATCGAACCATCCACAAGGCCTGCCGGCTCATCGAAGCGGCTGCGAAGGAAGGTGCGACGCTGGTCTCATTTCCTGAGGCGTTCGTGCCAGGGTATCCCCTATGGGTGTGGTTCATCCCACCGGGAAAAACTCATCCACTGCGGGACCTCTACACACGTTTGCACCAGAGCGCTATTGCCATTCCCGGCCCCGAGACAACGCTCCTCGCTGAGGCGGCGGGGGACTGTGGGGTTACCGTGGCCATGGGAGTCAACGAGCGGAACAGCGAGTCCAGCGGCTCCACGCTCTACAACACGTTGCTTTACCTGGGGCCGGACGGTGAAGTGCTCGGGAAGCACAGAAAGCTGATTCCCACCGGTGGCGAGCGGCTGGTCTGGGGGCGAGCACCGGGAAACGACCTGGACGTTTTCGAGCTTCCTTTCGGTCGTCTGGGAGGACTCCTCTGTTGGGAGAACTACATGCCTCTGGCCAGGTATGCGTTGACGGCCATGGGAGAGCAAATCCACCTGGCTCCGACCTGGGATCGGGGTGAGCCGTGGCTCTCCTCAATGCGCCATGTAGCCAAGGAGAGCCGCTGTTTTGTCCTCGGCGTATGCCAGGCTTTACACGTGGACGACATTCCGGATGAACTGGAGTTCAAAGCCGAATACCTTGGGCACATCGAGGGGTGGCTAAACCCCGGGCTTAGCGTCATCGTGGACCCCGACGGGAAGGTTGTGGCGGG
>CBDUAX010000274.1:0-6553 GCA_965365235.1 uncultured bacterium | reverse complement strand
GCACTCGATTCTGTCTGGATATGCGAGAACGTTCCGCTCGAAGCATCTTCCTCCTGACAACGGAAGGGTCTCCAAAGCGTTCCTCGGCAGCCGAAAGGGCGCTGGCCGGATCCAATCCCCCCGCTTCGAACTTCCGGGCCAGCATTTCGAGATGGAAGTCCAGCTCCTCATCCACAACTCGCTGTAGCTTGCGCTGGGAAAGGCGGTTCCAGATGCGGATCCATCGGTCCTGGGGAGAAGACATGAGCAGAGTCAGGCGGGGTTTTTCTGGAGGACCGCCGACAGGGCACGGACCAGACGTTCCCACCCCTGGGACTGGGCATCCAGTTGGGATTGACCGAGGGTAGTCAGTTGGTAGTACCTGGCCCTGCGGTTCGTCTCGGAAGACCCCCACTCCGAGGAGATCCACCCCCGTTTCTCCATCCGTGAGAGGGCCGGATAGAGAGAGCCCTCCTCGATGTGGAGGAGCTCTCGGCTCGACTCCTCCAACCACCGGGCGATCCCATACCCGTGCCGGGGGCCGAATGTCAGAGCCTTCAAGATCAGGAGGTCTAGGGTACCCTTCAGGAGATCGGCCTTCACATCAGACATGTGGTTTTTTCCCCTCGCTGAGGCCAGGCGAACGGAGGAGAGGCCTCGGACCGGGAAGCTTCGCCCCCTAGGAGTTCTAGGTATTTAGACGAGGGGAGAGGAAGAAAGGTTTCCCGGAAGCCTCTCAGTCTCTCAAGGCTTCCACCGGACTGATCCGTGTAGCTCTCCTGGCTGGGACCCAGGAGGCCAGTAGACTGGTCGATAGCATCACTGCGGCGATGGCGGCAAAGACCGAAGGATCCCACGGCTCGATGCCGAAGATCCCCACCTGCATCGCTGCCGATAGGAGCCAGCCAAGCCCAAGGCCAAGCCCGACCCCGGCCAGAGCCTGAAAGGCACCCTGCCGCAAAACCAGGCGAAGGACCTGGCCACCCTGGGCCCCCATGGCCATGCGGATTCCGACCTCCTGGGTCCGCTGTTTCACGGAAAAGGAGACCACTCCATAAAGACCCACCGCGGCCATAAAAAGCGCCCCCAACCCGAAGATCGCAAAAAGACCGCCAAAGAGATCCACCTGCCACAGGTTCGCAGCCAGGGCATCGGCCATGGATTGGACCCAGTAGAGCGGCGTTTCGGAGTGCAGGGAACCGACCTCCTCCCGGACCACTGGAGCCAAGGTCAGGGCATCGCCCCGACCCCTCACAGCGATGGAGATGAACCGGGCATCGGCCTGGGCCAGCGGAAGGTAGAACCCGGCCGGGTCCGGTTCAGGGTTTCCCACGCCGTCCATGTAAAGGTCGGGAGCGACCCCCACAATGGTTCGCCAGGGCAGATCTTCCTCCGAGACCCCTGGACGGATCTGCTCGCCGATGGGATCCCTTCCCGGAAAGAACCTTTGAGCGAAAGCCTCGTTTACGATGGCGACCTGCTCCCCGTCAGGGTCGTCAGCCGGAGTGAAGGTCCGGCCGCGGACGGGGTCCGTGCCGAAGGTCTCAAAAAAACCGGGGGATATGAGGGCTCTCCGGGCCCTTGGGTAGTCCCGCTCCGTGTCATAGGCCTCACCAAGGAGAGCAAAACGGGAGGGGCCCGACCCGAGACCCGGGAGGGCATCGGTAATCGCTACCGCCGAGACCTCCGGCCGATCGTCCAGGCCCCTCAGAAGATCGGAAAAGAACCCCTGCCGGCTCTCTACGTCGGGGAAGTCGGTTTCGAAAAGGCCCAGTCGGGCAGTGAAGACTTCTTCCCGATGGAACCCGTACTCCATGGTTCGCAGCAGCACGATGCCCTTCATCATCAGGCCGGCAGAGACCAGGAGCCCGACCGAAAGGGTCACCTCTCCGATGACCAGAGCCCGGCTGAGTCGCCCGATTCGCAGGGAGGAAGACCCCCTGGAAGCATCCTTCAGAAATTCATTCGTGTTCGCACCGGATGCTTTGATGCCGGGAATGACCCCCGACACCAGGGCAGACAACACCGTGACCGCCACAACAAAGAGGAGGATGGGTCCGTCCAGGGCAAAGACAAACCAAAAGGGCGGATCCGTGTCCACCGTGAGACCGGCGAAGACATCGATCCCGATCTTGGCAATAAAGATCCCTCCGGCGGCACCCATCACAGCCAGGACGGTCGCCTCAGCCAGGAGGTGGGCCAAAACCTTTGAGCGACTGGCGCCCATGGCCGTCCGGATCGCCAGCTCCTTGGTTCGGCCCGCGGCTCGGGCCAGAAGGAGATTCGCCACGTTGACGCACGCCACAACCAGGACCAGGAGGACCACTGCCAACATCACCAGGAGGATGCCCTCGGTCTGGTCCCCGATGAAATTCTCCGTATACGGCGTGATGAGAGGCCTCAAGCCCTCATTGGTCTCAGGATAGGCCAGGGCGAGACGACGGGAGATCCCCGCCAGGTCTACCCGGGCCGCATCCACCGTCACTCCCTCCCGAAGCTTCCCGAAAACGGAGAGCTGCCGCCCCTGCCCCCGGGGGTCGGCCAAAGGATCGGCCTGGAGAGCGATCCAGACATCCTGGAGCACCGGGAAGCGGAATCCCTCGGGCATTACGCCGATGATCGTTCCGTCCCGGCCGTTCACCCGCACGGCCTGGCCCAGGACGCCCGGGTCGCTACCATACCGATCCCGCCATACATGAAACCCGAGAATCAGGGCCTGGGGGGCCCCCGGGGTGTCGTCCTGGGGCCTGAAGTCCCGACCCAGGAAGGGCTGAACGCCCAGGAGTTGGAAGGAGTTGGCCGACATGAATCCGCCGTCGTACCGCTCCGGCCGGTCCAGACCGCTTACATTGACGGTGCCCTGATAGAAGGCAGCCAATCCCTCAAAGGACCGTTGGTTTTCCCTCCACTCCACAATGTCGTGGATGTAGACCGCCATCTCGCCTTCACTGTCGGCTGGATCGGTGGTCTCGAGGTAGTAGATCCGATCTCCGTCAGGGAAGGGCAACCCACGGTAGAGAGCGCCGTGCACGATGCTGAACATGATGGTGGTGAAGCCGATGCCCATGGCCAGGGCGAAAATCCCGAGAATCGACAGACCCGGCTGACTGCGGAGACTCCGGAGCGCGAAGCGGAGCTCGCCGAAAAAGTTGCCCACGATCTTCTCCAGGAGGGGGCCATGGGGGCCGTTGGCAGGAGGGAGCTTTTGCCGCCCCCTCCCACCGCGGCGGCGGGATTCGGTCCGGAGGCCCGCCGGAAGCAGCCACCCCTACGGCCTGAAGAGACCCGCAGTTTCGGCGACCAGGAGGCTGCGGATGCAACCCCTACAAGCTCGCCACCCGCTCCGCCAGAAGCGCGGCCCAGTCCGTGGGATTGCTAGCACCGGTCAGAGACTGCCCGGCCCCAAGGTCCAGATGCTGGGTCGGCGAATCCCCGAAGCGGCGGAATGTCCGGGTTCCCGTGGGTCTCACCCGAAGGTGGACCGTCCCGGTATCCCGGGTAACAACGGCCAGCTGCCCGTCTTCGCTGTCGAACCTGGCGAAGATGGCGGTAGCCGTCAGGTCCGGGAGATGGTGACCTCCTCCCGGGTCCGAGGAGACGATCACTTCACGGGGCCCCAGCCGATTGACCCGCTCCCACTGGGTGCCGTTCGGGCTCCCATGGTGTGCGGCTCGGAGTACGCGGCAACCCTGTGAAAGCATGCCCGCCTCGTCGAAGGCCTGCCAGTTCTCCATCTGGGCATCCCCGGTGATGATCATGCGGAAGTTCCGCCAGGTGAGCCTCGTGATAATCGACAGGTGGTTGGTGTTGAAGACATTCGCGGCTTCGACTCTCGCGATCATTCCGTTGGTGGGACCCAGAAGCTCCAGATAGGCAGCATGGTCATCCACCACTGGATCCTCCCCGGCCGGAGGTGTGGTCAGGGCTCCGTCAGGATACCAGCGGCTGTATCCGGAGAGAAAGACGGTATTGGTCCCCTGGGCTGCCAACCGGGCGACGAGGCGACGATAGGTGGGTGGACCCATTCCAAATTCATGCCAAAAGGGAGCCACGGTGGCCTCGAGGATCTGAAGGTCCTGGGCCAGCCGGTTTCCCCCACTGAAATGGTCGGAGTGGGGGTGAGTGATAATCAGGTTTTCGAGGGTCCCGTCGTTCCCGAGTTGGTGAAGAAGGTCGAGGATCTTGGTGGCCCGGGTGGCGTCGATGACCATAACGCGGCCCTGGGGGGAGACCACGACCGTGGTATCCGCTTGGCCGACGTTCAGCATATACACATGCAGGTTTCCGTCTGGATGCGGGATCAAAGTCTCACCCTCCTTTCTGCTCACGGTGAAGCGCATCGAAGATCTCCGCCGCGGGCCGGCCGCGGCTCTTCCTGATCTCGGAAAAGCTCTGCTGCTGCATGTTTCGCCTGGAGTCCACCTCACTCACTTCCATCCTCTCCAGCGTCCGTTGGAGGCGTGCTTTTTGCCGAACCTGTTTCACCATCTGGCGGCGCCGTTCTCTGAGGGGGAGCTCCGGAGGCATCGCTTCCTCCACCGACGGTGCCACGCCCTCTGTCTCCAAGCGTACGGTGACGGGTTCGATCTGGACTTCCAGGTCGGACTTCGGAATCAGGCCGGTTCCACGGAACCGTCTCCAGTTCCGAGTCGAAGAGAAGATGGCGAAGAAGGCAGCCTGTAGAGCCTCCGGATCTGCCTCGGGCCGATATCCGTAGCTGTCCTCGAACTCGACAAAATCCGGAAGTGTGCAGTCCAGGTCCACGCCATCTGGGAAATCGTCCCTGGCATGGGCATGGAGTCTCCCGGCGGTGATGAGTCGGTCCATCTCTTCCGGGGGAATGAAGTAGGTGAGCCTGAATCGACCGGCGCTGCACTCGTAGTAGTACACGGGCTCGATGGGGGAGGAAACTTCCATGATCCGATCTCCTTCTGGCGAAGATTCTGGCATAAGCGGACCGGGGCGTCGGCACCCTCGACGGGTCGACGGCTGAAGCTGGGCGGGAGATTCCCCGCTATACCTTTGGGAGGGCTCGAATCCTATAGGTACAGAATAGGTGCCACCCCATCAGGGAGGAACCCTGACGTTATACGGACCCCATGGCCAGCGATGGACGGTGGGTGGGGCGGGACCGTCAGAGTCAAAAAGCCCAGGGGGCCCTGGCTTCCCCCCCCGGGCGAACCCGTATAGGGAAGTTTGCCTACCCGCTGCGGTTATCCATCCATCATCGTAGTTTCCTCGAAACAACCGGCGGCTTCCCAAGAGCCCAAAATGAAGCTGGATACCAGGAGTCTCGACATGAGGTTTTCGCGCTCGACCCAGAATTTCCTGGCCGCATTGGCCTCGGTGCTCCTGATGAGCCAGGCCGGATCCGCCCAGCCGATCCGAACCGATGATCCTGTCATCCGTCAGATGTGGACTCTGGGCATGGAACAGTCCCAGACGGAGGAGCTGGCTCAAATCCTCACGGACTTTATCGGGCCCCGACTGGCTGGGTCCAGAAACCTCGATGCGGCCGCGGATTGGGCCCTGAGCAAGTTCGAGGAATGGGGAGTGCCAGCCCGGAAGGAACAATACGG
This sequence comes from uncultured bacterium, assembly GCA_965365235.1. GTDB lineage: Bacteria > Gemmatimonadota > Gemmatimonadetes > Longimicrobiales > Gaopeijiaceae > CBDUAX01. Next base: position 995 of record CBDUAX010000274.1, on the reverse strand, counting down.
GACCTGGCAGGGATGGGAGTTCGGGATCACTCACGTCGATCTCATTGCTCCCAGGGTGCAAACGCTGGACTCCGAGGTTCTGGCATGGAGTCCAGGGACAGATGGCCCGATGGAAGGTGATGTCCTCATCGTCCCTGAGTTCGGGTCGGAGGATGCGGCCAATCAGTGGCTTCCGTCGGTACAGGGGAAGATCGTCCTCCTCTCGGCTCCGGAGCCGATGTGCCGCGCCCCGCACGAACTCGAGAGCAATGCAACCCCGGAAACCGTCGAACGTTTGGCCGAGCTGCGCCGAGAACTCCAGGGGAACTATCGCCAGCGCCTTGGGGCCTTCGGGGGACGGAATGCGGCCCAGGCATTTGCCGATGCCGGCGCGGCGGGGGTCATCTCCTCGTCCTGGTCCAACGGGTGGGGCGTCAATAAGGTCTTCAGCGCCCCGACTAGGGATATCCCGTCGGTGGACCTGAGCTGCGAAGACTACGGGATGGTCTTCCGGATGGCGGAAAAGGGGCAGGCCCCTCGGATCCGGATGAATATCGAAGCCGAGGACCTCGGCGAAAGGCCACAGTTCAACGTGCTGGCCGAGCTTCGGGGGACCGAGCTCCCTGAGGAGTATGTTCTCCTGGGCGCGCACCTGGACTCATGGCACGCCGGCACGGGCGCCACCGACAACGGCACGGGATCGGTCATGATGATGGAGGCCATGCGGCTCCTGAAGGCCGCGTACCCCAACCCCCGTCGCACCATCCTCGTCGGCCTCTGGGGCCCGGAAGAGATGGGGCTCATCGGCTCCCGGCACTACGTCGAGCACCCCTGCGACGGGGTCTCCATGGACCGGGTCGTGGGCTACTTCAACGCCGACATGGTCGACGGCAAGGACGCATCGCAGCTGGAGGTGCCGTCGGGAGCGGTCGTGTTCTTTGCGACGACCCAGTGCCCGGCGGGATGGTCGGTCTATGTGCCGGCGCGGGGACGGGCCGTCGTCGGCGTGCCCACCG
>CBDUAX010000273.1:0-6566 GCA_965365235.1 uncultured bacterium | reverse complement strand
CTGATTACCGACAAATATTAAGACGTGTTGGTTGGCTTCTCATTGTTGTGGGTGTGGCCTTGGACACCGTCCAACAGGCCCAGCAGCACCTCATGCTCCGCCACTACGATGGCTTCATGAAGAAGGGTCGGGTGAAGATGAGGGGAAGAGGGCGGTACATGTAGGGAGCCCCCTGGCGACTGGGATTTCCGCGCTGGGCTTCCTCGGTAAACCGGTAGCAGAGGCCATCCAAATGGAGAGCGGCATGAACGTGATTCTTTTGGGCCCCCCGGGGGTTGGAAAGGGCACCCAGGGGGTCCTTCTTGCTGAGGGAAAATCCTGGAAGCACATGGCGACCGGGGACATCCTCAGGGCGAACCGCCGAGAGGGGACAGACCTCGGCCAGGAAGCCCAAAAATACATGGACGCCGGAGAACTGGTTCCGGACCAGCTCATCGTAGCCATGGTGAAGGACACCTTGGCAGCCCTCCCGGGGGACCAGGGGGTGGTCTTCGACGGGTTCCCTCGGACGGTTCCCCAGGCCGAGTCGCTGGATCTGGCCCTGGAAGAGCTTGGGCGGACAGTGGACCGGGTCGTGGTTCTGGAGGCTGCGGATCAGGTCCTAGTGGAACGTATCGCCGGCCGTCGTAGCTGCCCCGATTGTGGGTCCGTGTTTAATGTGTTCGCGAATGCCCCCAAAGAGGAGGGTGTCTGCGACAAGTGCGGAGCGGCCCTGGTGCACCGGCCCGATGACAACCCCGAGACGGTCCAGAACCGCCTCGATGTCTACAAGGCTCAGACCGAGCCCCTCATCCGCTTCTACCAGGATCGGGAAGGCGTCTTGGCCCGGATCCCCGGGGAAGGCGGCGTCGACGAGATCCAGCAGGGGATCGTGGCGGCTCTCTGAGCCTGCCCGTGTCGCTGTGGGAGGAAGGGGATGATCTCTTGATTCAGCTCAAATCGAAAAGAGATATCGAGCTCATCGCCAAGGGGGGCAGGATCATCGCGGATCTATTCCGGGAGATCGGCCCGAGAGTGGTTCCAGGGGTCACGACGGGCGAGTTAGACCAGTTCGCCGACCGGTTCATCACCTCCCATGAGGGCGCGGTTCCGGCCTTCAAGGGGTTGTACGGATTCCCCGGTAGCGTCTGCATTTCGGTCAACGAGGAAGTTGTCCACGGAATCCCTACCCGGAAACGCAGGTTGAGGGAGGGGGACATCGTTTCCATCGATGTGGGGGTCCGCCTGAAGGGGTGGTGTTCCGACTCCGCATGGACCTTCCCCGTGGGGGAGGTCAGCCGGGCCACCCGGGACCTGCTCACGGTGACCGAGGAGTCCCTCTACCGGGCTCTGGAAGCTGCCACGGAAGGGAACCATGTCGGTGACATCGGTGCCGCCGTCATGGAGCGAGTGGAGGGGACCGGATACGGCATTATCCGGGACCTGGTGGGTCACGGACTTGGCCGGGAGGTCCACGAGGAGCCCCAGGTGCCCAATGTCGGCAGGCCGGGGCAGGGCGTGTCCCTTCTGGAAGGGATGGTTCTGGCCATCGAGCCCATGCTTGGGGCCGGAACCGACCAGATTCGGACGCTGGAAGACCGGTGGACTGTGGTGACCACAGATGGGCGCCCCTCGGCCCATTTCGAGCACACGGTGGCAATTACCGAAGATGGGCCCCAGGTCCTGACAGGTGTCGTTCCGGAGGGGTACGAAGTCCTTCCGGCGCCCGTTCCTGCGGCCTCCAGAACGCCTTGAGGCACTGAGGCCTTTCGGTTATACTTCAAAGCTCTGTAATCAACGGACTAGGGATGTTCCCATGAAGGTACGAGCGAGCGTTAAACCGATCTGCGAGCACTGCAAGGTGATCCGTCGCCGAGGAGTGGTGCGGGTCATCTGCAAGCGGAATCCCCGCCACAAGCAGCGCCAGGGCTGAGCTGGGTCCGGCATGAAACAACGCTGTCTTCTGGCACCAAGAACTGCTGAGACGATCTGATGGCACGTATTGCGGGTGTTGACCTTCCCCGGGGAAAGCGAATCGAGGTAGCCCTGACCTATATCTATGGGATCGGGCACACTCGAGCCGGGAAAATTCTGGACTCTTGCGGGGTAAACCCCAGCCGTCGCACACAGGATCTGGGCGACGAAGAAATCAATCTTCTGCGGAAGGAGATTGAAGGGGCCTTCAAGGTCGAGGGTGCGCTCCGCACCGAGGTGTCCATGAACATCAAGCGTCTCATGGACATCGGCTGCTATCGGGGTCTCCGGCACCGCCGTGGACTCCCCGTAAGGGGCCAGCGGACGCACACCAATGCAAGGACCCACAAGGGGTCCCGCAGGCCGATCGCCGGTAAGAAGAAGGCCCCCAAGAAGTAAGAGATATCGGGGGCGGGCAGGGGCTCTAACGGGCCGCATTTCCCGTCCTCGATTTCCGTTATTGATGGACTGAACGAGCGGACCAAGGAAGATACGCGTGGCAAAGCCGAAACAGGGACGCACAAAGCGCACGAAGAAGGTGGTTGAGGCTGAGGGGATCGCTCATATCAAGGCGACCTTCAACAACACTCTGATCACCATCGCCGATTTGGCCGGAAATGTGGTGACTTGGGCCAGCGCTGGGAAAGCCGGATTCAAAGGATCCAAAAAGTCCACTCCCTTCGCGGCCACGGTGGCTGCCGAGCAGTGTGGCCGCGAGGCTGTGGCCATGGGAGTAAAACGGGTTTCGGTACGGGTCCAGGGGCCTGGATCCGGGCGGGAATCCGCAATTCAGGCTTTGGCTGCCGCGGGTCTGCACATCAAATCGATTCATGACGTTACGCCCCTCCCTCACAACGGTTGCCGCCCTCCAAAGAAGCGGCGGGTTTGAGGTCAGGGGACGCGTATTCTCGGCGATAGAGATCGTCGTCAAGATTTAGAGAGGAACGAGCGTAGGGATGGCACGTTACAACGGACCTGTCTGCAGGCTCTGCCGCAGAGAAGGGCAAAAGCTCTTCCTGAAGGGTGTGAAATGCTACACCGAGAAGTGCCCGGTGGAGCGAAGGGCATATCCTCCCGGTCATCACGGGCCGGCTCAGGCCCGGCGTCGGAAACAATCCGACTACGCGGTCCAGCTGAGGGAGAAGCAGAAGGTCAAGAGGATCTACGGCCTTGGGGAGAAGCAGTTCAGGAACCTCTTCGAGAGAGCCGCCCTCCAGTCCGGGATCACGGGTGAGAATCTCATCATCTCCCTGGAGTCCCGATTGGACAACATCATCTTCCGGATGGGGTTTGCCGCGAGCCGCGCCGCTGCCAGGCAGTTGGTCAGGCACCGCCATGTCGAGGTGAATGGGCGGATCGTGGATATTCCCAGTTACCAGGTGACGCCCGGAGACGAGCTGGCCGTCAAGGCGAAGTCCCGGACGATCGGAGCCATCGAAGAGAGCCTCGAGTCCCGGACACGGCCGGAGCTTCTTGAATGGCTGGCTCTGGATGAGAAGAACAAGGTTGGCCGGGTCGTGCGTATGCCTACCCGTCAGGAAATCCCCATGGCGGTCCAGGAGCAGCTCATCGTGGAGCTCTACTCCAAGTAAGACGTTCGGCCCCGGGGTTGGCGCGGCCGGCTCCGAGGTACCGTTCTCGTTTTGGAAATCGAAAGCTGTTGCCTCAAAAGGCACGGAGGAAATGGTGGAGTTAGATCTAGCCGGACTGGTGCTTCCCGAGCGGGTGGAGATCGCCGATCTTTCCGAAAATGAAAGGTCGGGCCAGTTCATCATCGAGCCCCTCGAACGGGGGTTTGGTTACACGCTTGGCAACCCGGTACGCCGGGTCCTGCTTTCCTCTCTTCGGGGAGCCGCCGTATGGGCATTCCGAATCGATGGAGTGGTGCATGAACACCAGACCATCCAGGGAGTGGTAGAAGACGTTCATCAGGTCATTCAGAACCTGAAATCTCTAGTCGTGAAGATCGACGACGATGTGGAAGAGGCTACGCTGGAGATCCAGGCAAAAGCCTCGGGTCCGGTGACAGCGTCCATGATCAACGCTCCGGCTTCCGTCGAGGTTCTGGATCCCGACCACCACATCCTGACCCTGGAGGAGGACCGCGAGCTCCGGATCGAGCTCCATGTGAATAAGGGCAGGGGCTTTGTCCTGGCCGATCAGCATGAGCTGCCCCGTGGGGCGCCTGTCGATCTCGTCCGGGTGGATGCCATCTACAACCCTGTACGGCGGGCCAACTTCACCGTGGAGGAAACCCGGGTTGGACAGCGGACAGATTTTGATCGCCTGACCCTCCACGTAGAAACCGATGGTTCCGTCGACCCTGAGGCCGCGATCCGGTATGCGGCCGAGTTGGTCCGGAAGCACCTCGAATACATGCTCTACTTTGGGGAGGGTGGAATTCCCCAGGTTGCACCCCCTGGAGCCGTACCGGTTCCAGAGCGGCTTCAGGATCTGTTCAGCCGGCCCATCGAGGACCTGGCTGAGCTCTCGGTGCGTTCCCGGAATTCGCTGCAAAAAGAAGATATCCAGACCCTTGGGGATCTGGTGCAGCGAACCGAGGACGAGATGCTGGCCATCGAGAATTTCGGGAAAAAGTCTCTCAAGGAAATCTCCGATTTCCTCGACGAGCATGGCCTCCGCTTCGGGATGAAGCTTGAGGAAGGAGACGACGGCCAACTCTTCTTCGTTGAAGAAGAAGCAGTCGAGGCCGGCGGAGTCGGCGAGGAGTAAATTCACCCCTCTGCCGCTCTATGCAGAAGGAACCCTAAGCCCTAGGTTAGGACGCGACCGATGCGACATCGGAAAAAGGGCCGGAAGCTGAACCGGACCGCCGCCCATCGAAAGGCGACGCTTCGGAACATGGCCACGTCGCTTTTCCGCCACGAGCGGATTGAAACGACCACGGCCAAGGCCAAAGAGCTCCGCCCCTTCGCCGAGCGCTTGATCACGCTGGCGAAGCGAGGCGACTTGCACGCCCGGCGCATTGCCGCGCAGAAGATTTCGGACCGTGAGGTCCTCGGAAAGCTCTTTGGTGATCTTGGCCCCCGTTTCGCTGAGCGCCCGGGTGGGTACACTCGGATCTTGAAGCTCGGGACTCGACGGGGTGATGCAGCTGAGATGGCTCTCATCGAACTGGTTGAAAAGAGCTCTTAAATAACGAAAGGGACACCGGTTATGGCCACCTTGGGATCCCGCAGAGGGTTTGCAGACAAACTCTCCCTCCCCCTGATGATTGTTTCGTTCCTCATCCTGGGAGGCTTCCTCTACTGGCTGAGCGTCACTGCCGAACCTACGGAAGTGGCCATCGCAGAAGAGACGACTGATGAGGGTCCCGGAGCCTCGGCCATCCTGGCCCTGGACGACTTTTTGGCGAACCCCGAGGGTCAACTCGACGCAGTAGTGGAAATCACGGGTGCCCGGGTGGCCAGCCGCCTTGGGACCCAGGCCTTCTGGATTGGCCCGGACGACCGGCCGTACCTGGTGAAGATGGGGCCCGAGGTCATCGAGGCTGGAACCGACGTCCTGGTGGAATCGATCGTGAATATCACGGGGACCGTGTTCATGATGTCGGACTCCGTTCTGACCGCCTGGGACGGACAGGGCGTCTTTTCGAACGAGGGTGACCGAATCGTCGCCGAGTTCGCCACCAGCTTCCTGGAAGCGGCCTTGGTGGAACCCATGGGCGGGGGTGGTGGAGCAAACGGGAGCTAGGGGTTTTCTCTTCGGCCAAAGTCTGGGCTGAGAGTGGGGCCCGTGTCGCGTCAGCGGCGCGGGCGCCTCGATGATGGGCCTGAAGCAAAAGGGTCGGCCTTTTTGGTGGGGCCGTGATGCGTCGGACATCGCCGACGATTGTGACCAGAGAAGTGAACGACGGAAGATGAGGGATTAGAACGATGGCCAGAGTGTGTTTCGTCTGTGGCAAGGGTCCCGCTACCGGGAACAACGTGAGCCACGCCCATAACAAGACCCGGCGCCGCTGGCTGCCGAACCTCCAGACCGTGAAGATCCTGGACAAGGATGGCGAGAACCGTCGTGTGCGGGTTTGCACCAACTGTATCAAGTCCGGGAGGATCAAGAAGGCCCCGGCCAGGCAAAAAGAGGTGGTCGGGTAGCGGATCCGGACTCTCTTTCTTGTGGGTCGAGACCCCGTAGCGGCTGTGGGCCGTCACGGGGTTTTTCCTTTTCCATCGGGTCGCTGAGGACACGGCCATTTGAGTCAGAGAACAGGCCGATGTAATGTTCCAGTGAGGCCGTTTCACTTCTTCCAGATCCGAAAGGCTGAATGAGTGCTTTTCGCGGGCCGAGTCCAGGTCCAGTCCTCGCGGTAGTCGTCGCCCTGGTCGGCCTGGTCCTGGGAGTCAATCTGGTAGCCCGGCCAGAGTTGGTCCTTCCGCTCACCTTCGAGGCCCTCGTCCTGGCCCTCCTCACCTTCGGGATCGTTCACCGGGAACGGGATTCGGAGCTTCGCGGGTGGCTGGCCCGTCTGGTGTTCGCCGCGGTGTCCCTCCGGTTCCTGGCTCTTTTTGTGGTCCACTATCTCTTCCCGGCCCGGTTTTTCGCTCTTGATGCCTTGGCCTACGAACGCCTTGGCTCGGCGGTCAGCTTGGCCT
>CBDUAX010000272.1:0-6598 GCA_965365235.1 uncultured bacterium | reverse complement strand
CCAGAAGGTCCCCACCGTAATGCTCCGGTTCAAAGGGGAATACCACGGAACCTCGTCCATCCCGTCGAACTACATGCGGAGCCAGCTCTACATGCATAGCTGGTTCGAGAAGTGGAAGAAGTGATGCGGTAGCGCCCCGGTGGCCTCCGAAGTCGACCCGCTGGTGATCCTCCAGTAGAGACCTGCCGGGGCCTCCAGAAACTCAAACCCCTCGCAGCGCCGACTGCGAGGGGTTAGTTCTTTGGAATGAAACGGGAAAGCAACCGACGACCACGCCTTCTCAAGGCCCTGGTTTGGATCGGTGGAACCGGCGTGGTTCTCCTCGCCCTGTACGTGGGGCTCCTGTTCTTTCCCGAGCTCCTCCTGGCCAATCAAGCCCGATCCGGTCCTGTGGTCATCCACTACGATGGTGAACCAGATCCACAGGTGGAGGCGTGGGCCACCGAAGTGAGACGACGCTTGGAATCGGGGGGATTCGGTGATCTGACTCGCCCGAGGAAGGTGGCTCTCTTCCGAGACCCGGCGCTCTATGGACTGTTCGCCAGACTGGCCCGTGTTCAGCCTCGAGCCCAAGGGTTCGGTCTGTCCCTGGTCGGCACCTCTTTTGTCAGCGAGACACGGGTGGAGGAGCTGGGGGAACGGACGGGCAGGAACCCGCCCTTCAGTATCTGGGAGGGTTCCGTGCCCCACACCATGGCCCACGAGATGGCTCACGCGCTCCTCATCGACTCCATCGGCCGTTCCGGTTGGTTGGCTCTTCCTCACTGGAAGCAAGAAGGGATTCCCGAATACCTGGCCAACATCGGCCCCATCAGGGCGGATTCCACGGCATCCCTCGGTTCCCGAATCGGAACCCTGATGAATGATACGGTATGGGAGGCACCCCGTAGCTGGGACCGGATCCACTATGAGGCGGGGTTGATGACCGAGTTCCTCCTGGAGGTCCAGGGCGCCACCTTGGGAGATCTGATCACCGACAGCCGCACCGGAGACCAGGTGCTTTCCGAAATGCTGCGCTGGGCCGAGGCCGAATCCGCGCAAGGACCCCCGGGCGGTTTACAGAATCCCTAGGGGTTGGCGTCCAGGGAGAGAACCGCCCGAAGTCGCTCGTCCCCACTCCGAGAACCCCTCCTCTGCCAGCCCCCCCCCACGGCCTCCGCCCACTCGACCGACCGCCGGAGGGCAGGTGCCTCCGGTCCCAAGGCGGCCTCCAGTCCTTTCGCCTCCCGCTCCGCCAGACCGAAGGGTTCCTCCGGTCGCTGGCCCGTCTCCTCGGGCTGGGCCTCCCGATCCCCGATCACACGATCCTCTCCAGACGCCTTCAGAGGCTCGGGAACCTCCGATTTGAAGAGGCCCGCCGAAGACGAACCGATCCACCTGCTCATGGACAGCTCAGGTTTCCGGGTCCATGTCGGCCATATGAGAAATCCACCTCGGGCGATAGCAGGCGAAGCCTGGTGGAGAACGCCCTCGTCCGGTACAAGACCGTCTTTGGTCCGGCCATGAGGAGCGGGTCACTCGTGGGCCAGCGGATCGAGGTCACCCTCGCCTGCAAGATCCTGAACACGATGACCGATCGGGGGATGTCCGATCGTGTCCGTGTGCGGTGAAGGTCACCGGGGGGAGGGGGGAATCCGCTTCAGGTTCCGAGCCATGCACCAACGCCCCTTGATAAGTCCATCCCTTTGTTAGATCTTAAATTATTAAATCCTTAAAAAATTAATAGTTTTCAAGAAACGGAGACTGAGGGGTCCGGTCAATCCGTCGGACACCCTGCATCTCGATTCAAGAGGAAGAAAAACATGTTTCGAAACATCATTGCCTCCACCGCTGTAGCCGTTGGCCTCGTCCTCGCCGCCCCCGGAATCTCGAACGCTCAAGAGGCCGACCCAACAATGAACATTGTTGAGACGGCGGTAAACGCTGGTTCCTTCAACACCCTCGTGGCCGCTGTAAAGGCCGCCGGCCTGGTAGAGACCCTTTCAGGGCCCGGCCCCTTCACCGTGTTCGCGCCCACAGACGAGGCTTTCGCCCAGGTACCTGAAGAAAAGCTGACCGCTCTGTTAGCCGACAAAGAGGCTCTCACCGCATTACTTACCTACCACGTGGTTGCGAGCAAAATCATGGCTGCGGACGTGGGCAAGCTCAATACCACTGAGACCGTCAACGGTCGATTCTTAGACATCAAGGTGATGGATGGTAAGGTCATGATCGACGGCGCCGAGGTCATCTCGGCTGATATCGAGACCACCAACGGTGTCATCCACGTCATCAACAAGGTCATTCTCCCAGAGATGTAAGCCGCCCGGGAAGAACTATTATCTCGGTCTATTTCGGCTGCTCACGTGAGGCCTGACTTAGTGTCAGCCCAACCTTGGACACCGATGAGAAACCATGAAGGGGCCACCAGAGGGTGGCCCCTTTTTCTGTCATCAATTCCTTTGTCTTGCGGGCCTATTTCGCCCATAGCGCGTAGGGAGCCCCCGGAAAGAACAACCCTCCAGCAGAGTCACCAGCACCCCTGAATCCATAGTTCGTGGGTTCGAGCCCCACCCGGCTCACCCAATTTCTGCTCACCGGTCCGGCGGGCCCGAGGACCCCGCCGACCCACTCCGGGGCAGGTCGAATCGTAAGCTTGCGGATGCGTCCCCTTTCCCTTGCGGAACGCGGCGTGGGCCTACCGACCGTCAGCCTGTAATCCCTGCTGGGTGGAAAAACTGAGATCATCGAGGGAGAAACTGAGGTTTCCCTGAGGGACTATGTCCAGGAGATCGTGGTGTCGGGCCTTCCCGGGTTGCGCCAATATTCAGGGCGGCCTTTGCGGCGTTGGTGCATGGCTAGGAGCCGAGCACAGATTCCCCCTTTCCCCCTGCGGCGGTTATGTCACACGGTAGCTATCGGGCCTCCCGAGGCTGGTCATCGTGTTGAGGATCTTGCAGGCGAGTCCGACCTCGACCCGATGGTTCCCGAGGGATCGGCCCCTCATCCGCTGACCGAGGATGGTCTGGTACCGGAACACGGCGTTCTCTACCAGGCTCCTCCTGCTGTAGCCGCAGCTGGCGGCGGATCGGCCTCGCCGTCTATGCCTTGAACCGTACCCCGGTCATCTCTTCCGGACCCGTCCACAGTCCTGGGGCGCCAGCCCTGTCCCCGGCTCCCTTTGAGACGCCGACCCGGACCGGGTAGCCCCGCATCTCCAGGATTCCGTGGGGCCCGTAGTACTCGCCGGCCTTTGCCTCTGGGGCTGTCGCTGCGTAGAGGGTCGGGAGGGCTCTCTGCCAGGGCTTCACGCCACGAGGGGATTCATCGTCCCTACGGGTCCACTGTGTCGCTGGAGATCCGTACCCGTCAAGCCTGGATGGGCTGGAAGGACCGTCGGGCCGTTCCCGCTCTTTTCGACCCTCGCTGAAGAAGCTGGCGGTCACATCGTTTGCTGGCGGCGCATGGGGGGGTCTGTTTCAACCCCCTGCCCCATGGGAGGGAAAGGAACGATCGGCGAAACCAGGGTGCGGATAGACTGAAACCTCGCACCCCCCCTTGGTAAAAACACCCCCCTCATCCGTTGTCCGGGTGGTAGCTTCAGAGAGCACCATACCCCACCCCAGGGAGGTCTACCTTGGTGGACCTGGAGCAGATCAGGTCAGGGAACTCGGAGGCCCTTGGACGCCTCCTGAAGGAGACGTGGGTTCCCCTGGTCCTCTACCTCCACTCCATTCTGGATTCCGTCGAAGCCGCGGAGGATGCGGCCCAGGAATCCTACGTGCGGCTGTGGGAGCACCGGGACCGGTGGAAGTCGGGATCGGCCCGGGCCGTGGTCTTCCGGATCGGTCGCAACGTGGCGCTGGACCTTCGTCGCAAAGCCGAGGTGCGCCGCCGCTGGATGCGCAGGCACCGCCGCGATCCGGTCCTCTCCCCTCCGACTCCCGAAGAGCGAGCTTCCGCCGGTGAGCTTTTCCAGAACTTCCGGGAAGCCCTGGAGAGCCTGCCGCCCCGCCGCCGCGAGGTGTTCGAGCTGATCCGCCTTCGGGGCCAATCCCACCAGGATGTGGCCCAGGTTCTGGACATTTCCTATCAGACGGTGGCCAATCATCTGAGGTTGGCCCTGAAGGACCTGCGGCGCCTGTTGTCCGATGTCCCGCTGGAGCCACCGGGGGACGACGCCCGTGGCCTGGAGGAGAGGTCGAAGGATGGATGAGCTGATCGTGAAGGTGCTGCACGGAGAAGCCACTGATATCGAGATCCGGCAGCTCGAACGCTGGAGGGCCGAGTCCCCGGAGAACGAGAGGGAGTACAACGCATTTGTGTCCCTCTGGAACGACACGGGCGAGCCGGAAACGCCCTTGGTTGCTCCCCCGCCCTCCCTGGAAGGGATCGTTCGGGAGGGGGACGCCCGGAGGGCGAACGGCCGAGCCAGGGCAGCCCGACGAGCCCTCCTGCGCTCGCCGTGGGCCGGGATTGGTCTGACCGCGGCCGCCGCGGCCACCCTGAGCTTCCTGGTTTTGGGTCCGAAGGGTGAGCAGGGGTCGCCGACTCGCGGGCTCTTTCCCGTGGAGTCCTCCTCCAGCGCCGGAGACATCACCACCCTGGGCCTCTCGGACGGAAGCGTCATGCGAACGATGCCCGAGACCCGAGTGGAGTTTCCGCCTTCCGCGGATCGCCGGGAGGTGGTCCTGGAGGGGAAAGCCTTCTTCGCGGTGGCCGCGGATCCAATTCCCTTCGTTGTACGGACCCGCATGGGCGACATGACGGTGCGGGGGACGCGCTTCGAGGTTCTTACCAGGGGAGACGAATTGAGGCTGGTGGTGGTGGAGGGAAGGGTGCGGCTGGAGAGCGAAGGGGGGATGGCTGAGGTAGGACCGGGACAGGTGGCGTACCTGAGCCTGGGCTCAACCCCCAGGGTGGTGGACCACGGGGAGATCTGGTCGGTGCTGGAGTGGACGGAGGGCCTTTTGGTCTACGAATCCACGCCCCTGTCCACGGTGGCGGCGGAGCTGGGCCGGCACTTCGGACGGGAGGTGACCGTCACGGGCGTGGAGCTGGGGCGGATCAGGATCACCGCCTGGTTCGAAGATGAGCCCTTGGAGGAGGTGGTCTCGGCGGTGTGCATGGTGGCCAGTGTCCCCTGCCAGGTGACCGAGACAGGGGTGAGGATCGGGCGCTAGGCCCTGATGTGAGGAGGATGGGATGCGTAGGATAGCAGTTGTGATCCGTTGGCCGGCCCGCTGTGGCTTAGCTCTGAGAATTTCCCTGATCTGGACGCTGGCCCTGGTGCTCATGGGAGGGGCCCCGTTGGCGGCCCAGTCCTCTCAATCCCTCCTGGACCGGGTGGCGCGCCTGGAGGTGGAAGACGTCACCCTCGAGGTTGCGCTCCGGACCCTCCAACGCACATCAAGAGTGGCCATCGCCTTCAGCCCCGACCGACTGCCCCCGGAGCGGCGGGTGACCTGTCGCTGCGGGGATCTCACCGTTGGGCAGGCTCTGGACTCGCTGCTGGTGGGGACCGGGCTCCAGTATCGGGCAGGGCGGCGCCAGATCCTCATCGGGCGTCCGGCAGCTTCGCCAGAGGACGACTCGGCCACCGGGCCGGAGGGCGAGGCCCGTGGGGTGTTGGAGGGATGGGTCCTCACCTCCCCCGACAGCCTGCCTGTGGCTCACGCCACGGTCTCCGTATCTCCCGCCCACGATCCCGGTGGTGACACATCAGGCGGATCTCCTGAGCCCAGGCGAGTCCGCTCGGACGAGGATGGCCATTTCACCCTGGTTCTCCCTCCGGGGCAGTACCGTGTGGCGGCGGAGACGCTGGGGGCCGAGGGCAGCGGGCCCATGGAGGTCCTTGTACGGGTGGGTCAGGCGACTCGCGTGACCATCCATCTGCTCATATCGCCGGTGCCCTTGGAGGAGATCGTCGTAGCCCCCAGCTCCTTCGGCCTGTTCAGGAGCAATGGCCCGTCCAGACAGACCCTGACCCGGGAAGAGCTCGAGTCCCAACCACACCCGGGGAACGACATCTTCCGTGCCGTCGAGCGACTTCCGGGAATTGCATCCACCGACTACTCGGCCAAGCCCTTCGTGCGGGGGGCCCGGGCGGAAGAGGTCCTCACCGTCCTGGACGGGCTGGAGCTCTACGAGCCCTACCACATCAAGTACTGGGACGGCTCCATCAGCATCGTCGACGTGGAGACCGTCGGCGAGGTGAGCCTCGCCACCGGCGGCTTCGGCACCGAGTACGGCGACAAGTCGGCGGGCGTCTTGGAGATGCGGACCGCGGATCCCCCCGTGGGCCCGGCCCGGACCACCGTCGGACTGGACTTCATCAGCTCCATGCTGAAGAGCGAAGGGACCTTCCGCGAGGGAAGGGGAAGCTGGCTCACTTCGGCCCGGCGGGGGTTCCTGGCCTTCGTCTTCGACCTCATGAACCTGTACCCGGACGAAGATCACCGGCCCTCCTACTACGACATCTTCTCCAGGGTGCAGTACGAGGTTCGTCCCGGGCACCGGCTCTCGGCCCACATCCTTCACGCCGGCGACGACAACCGTGGCATGGAGGTGGACAGCACCATCTATCGCGTGCGCTACGGAAACAGCTACGGGTGGCTGA
>CBDUAX010000271.1:0-6644 GCA_965365235.1 uncultured bacterium | reverse complement strand
CGAACCGGCCCCATCAGCTCGTTTCCAGGCGAAGCGTTCCTCGATTCGATCTACTCTCATGGCCAACGCCATCCGGTATCGACCGGCTGCGTCGAAGGCGGCGTAGGCCCGTCTCTTGGCAGAAGTCGCCGCCCTCCAGCCCAGGCCACCTTGGGGGATGGGAGAGGGCGGTCAGGTGGTTCTTCTATAAACAGCCTCGAAAAGGACCTCCCACGCTACGCCGTCCGAGGACATCTCCATCATCCCCTTCATCAGCCCAGCCGTGGAAAGGTCGTAGGTCATGCGTGCGTGCATGCCGGGACCCCCGTGGGCAAGGATGAGGACATCACCTTCGAGCCTCCCTTTGAATACCTCGGGCGGGGAGCCCATAGAGTCAAACCAGTGAAGGGAGACTCGGTCCTCCGTCGGGGAATACGTGTAAACCCCGTGCCCGGTAAAGGTGATCGCTCCGTCGCGTTCCTGCTCATAGTCCGAAACCAAGGCGAAACCGCCCAGAGAAACACGGTTTCTGTTCCGTCCGATGGCTGCCCCGCCTTGGGGGTCCCACTGGGATGGGTACATGGTTTCCTCGCCCTCCCAGGTTCCGGAGAGTTTCTCCAGAAGCAGATGGCCATCGGACGGTTTGGGCATGTTCATAGATTTCCCCTTTGATTCCCAGTTCTACTCCGTAGACTGCGGGCCCTCGGTGTTTTCGAAGGCCACCCAGTTGCCCTCAGGATTGCTGCTAACGTTCAGAGCTTCCCGGCCCGGCCACCCGTTGGTACCGAAGGGCCGTTTCATGCATCAGCCACCGAGATGACGACTTTTCCTCTCGCATGCCCCTTCTCCAAGTACCGCATAGCCTCGACGGCCTCCTCCAACCTGTAGGTCCGGTCGATTAGGGGTGAGATTTTCCCTTCTTCAACCAGCCCCTTGAGGTCGAGTAGCGCCTCTCGGGTTCGTCTTGTGGTCAGCGTAACCATGTTCTGGCTGACAAATGCTGATGTTGCCGCCATCCAAACGAGGCGGAGCATCGGGCCGAACCATCGGTGGCCCGGTTGGCCAAAAGAGGCCAGGTATGCTCCGCCCGGCCTCAACACCTTCCGGCACTCAGACAGTTTTCGATTCCCAACGTTGTCCAGCATCACGTCGAAGCGTTGCCCACCCTGAACGAAGTCCTCCCGTGTGTAATCGACGACCTGGTCCGCGCCGATCGACCGAACCATATCCAGGTTCCTCGTGCTGCAGACTCCTGTAACCTCGGCACCAAGGGCTTTGGCGATCTGGACCGCAAATGTGCCGACGCCTCCCGAGGCCCCATTGATGAGAACCCTCTGTCCTGGCACGACGCCCGCCTGGTCACGGAGCCCCCGGAGCGCGGTGTGTCCAGCAAGCGGTATGGCTGCCGCTTGCTCAAAGGTGAGACCCTTGGGGGTGTGAACAACGGAGCCTTCCTTGACACAGACATATTCGGCGAAAGAACCGAGCTCCAACATCGGTTGGCCCGGCACCTCTCCGTCTACCTCTCCGAATACTTCGTCACCTGGGCAGAACAATTTCACGTTCTTCCCGACGGCTTCCACCGTCCCGGCCAAATCAGCTCCCATTCCGGTGGTTTTTGGCCTTAGTAACCCAAACTGCGCTCGGGCGATGTAGGGAAGGCCCGTCATGACGTGCCAATCGTACGGGTTCGCGGACGCCGCCCGGATCTTCACGAGGACGTCGTCATCTTCCACGATGGGATTCTTCATCTCCCGGAGTTGAAGAACGTCCGGGGGGCCATACCGGTCAATCGTGATGGCCTTCATCCCGCTCCCTATTCAAAAGACGACACTGAAATCGGCCAATGGCGCCCAACGCCCTGTGGGTTACCGGAAGCGCCGTACTCCCAGGCCGTCGCGGCACTCGGTTTCGATCCTTTGTCCGAATCCAAGCTCCAGGACTCTCGGGTCCGGCGACGGAAGCCGCTCCAAAAAGAATGGAATATCATCCGGAAGGTTCGGGTTTAGGTCATAGAACCTCGCCTCCCCTCCTCTGATATCTCTCAACACTCCGGATTACCTTCCATTCCCGCGGACTCCTTCCTGGTCACCTGATCTCTGCCAACGTCCCAGCGGGTGCCGACCCGGCGCCTCCACCTCGTATGCGGGCGCTGTTTTCGTCCACTCCTGCACTTCTCGCCCCGGGCACCATCGATTTCCGGCCGGTAGGGACGGATGCCGCCGCCGGCCGCCGAAGCCGACACCCGTTGACTATGGGAGTGGCGGCTGCAAAGCGATGGGACGGATCCATGACTCAGCGCTGCCAGAGGCCATGCTGGATGCCGCCGAGAATGTAGATGGCAAATTTGCCCTGGCCAGGGATCTCCGTGGGTGGCATGGCGATCTCGGCCCCGGCCGCCTGGGCCGCATCGACGGCGGCTCCGATGTCCTCCACCAGAAGGTATGGCCGCACCACAGGCCCTTCCGTCTCGCGCCTCGGAGCACGCACACCGATACGTCCGCCGTTATCCAGCGTTGCCGTGCGGGAATGACCGAGTTCGGGAATGGGCTCACTGAAGCTCACGCCCTGCAATCTCTCCAGGGCCTCGCACGTAGCATCCACGTCCGGGGTCACGATCTCGAGAAAGTGTACTTTCACGGCGCCCCCCTCAATGACTTCTTGATGCGACCTTCCCGCCTCAACCGTGGGTGGCTCCGGTTGGGCGAGAGTATCGCTCGCCTCTGGGCTACAAGCGATCGACAGGGGGACGACACAGAGAAAAGCCGCGCGGATTGGATGAGGGATCATGGGTGGCGAGGCTCCTAGGTGGCCTGAATAAGAGTTACAGATGTGTCGTTTTGCCGCCCTGTCACCACGGCTTCCTCGACTCGAACCTCAGCACGGCAGGCACGTCGAATTCGTCTAGACGAACACCGAGGATATGGTCACCCGTGATGTCGAGGACGGATATCACGCCCGGTAGGCTGACCCATCCCCCGAATCCAACGTCACGGTCCAGGAATCGCCGTTCCTCGGGGACTTCCCCCCGGCGGGCGGCAGCGGCTGAGCCAAACGTTGCCTGCCCGGCCCTTCACCTGTATCGGGCCAGAGTGCCCTCCGCGGGTGCCGTACCAGCGCCGAAGAGGCGGGAGTTCGACCAGGGTGGAAGCCGTGTCGCCTTCCAGCGCCGCAGCAAAGATAGGTCGCCTCTCGAAAACCCACTCTGGGTGCGTTTCGGTTAGCGCGCTGTTGCCGTCTCCTGGAACCAGAAGAACGAAACCGGCAGCAGGTATTTTGCCTGACGGCGCACTCGAGCGGACGTCCAGGCATCCTACTCCCGCTGCCACCTCGACGGGCATAAGACCCCTCGGCGACCATATCCGGCCGCTTGATCTTGCTGTTCGGCAGTCGGGCTCAGTCCTCCAGCGGTTCCACCCGGACCGCGGTTCCGTAGCAGATGACTTCCGTCACGCCTGACATCACCTCCGTCGCGTCATACCGAATGCCGGTTACCGCGTCCGCACCGGCCACATCGGCCTGGACCAACATCGTCTCGAACGCTTGCTGCCGAGTCCGCTCCGCGAGTTCCGTGAATAGGGAGATATTCCCGCCAAACAACGTCTGTAGGCCGGCGCCGAAGGTACCGAACACCGACCGTGACCGAACGACAACGCCGCGCACCACGCCCAGGTTCGCCACGATTCGAAAACCAGGGAGGTCGAAGCCCGTGGTCGTCATGTTGTACGTGATGTCGGCCGCCTGCGATCGGATGATGGAATCCATGGCTCACGTTCCGTTGTGGGTGACTTTCGCTTCGGCTCGTCCCTTTTGCCTCCACCTCTGACATCGCTTGGTCACCGTGACCTACCCGCTCCCACGCTGTCAGCGAACGTACCGGCTGTGGCCGGACCGGCCAACCCACACCGCTCACTCGACACTCCAGAAGCAGGGGTGGATAAGGCCCCCCGGTCGCTTTTGTCCCCGACACACCGTGTGTTTTCTCCCGGGATCCAGGACTGCCGCAGCACTTCAACCGTGATCCCGAGAATCCCTCAGGAGTCTAGGAAGCAACTCTCCCTCGTCACGGAGCACCAGTTCCTGAGCCAGGAGTCGGTCTCTCCATGCTTCAGCCGAACCTTTCACCTCTTCGATGCGATCCGCTGAGGGGATTTCCAAGGCCCGCTCTTGGAAGTTCCCGACCTCATCCGGCTCGAGGAGGAAGGCGATATGGATTATCCCTACCCGTGAATGGGCGAGGGCCGCTTTAGCGGGATCGATGCCGAGGAACGTGAGCAGGAAGTACGCACATCTGGCACCGAAGGCCAGGGCGACCGGACCGCCTCGGTAAGAGAGCGAGAGGTGGTTGAAGGTGTCGGTCCCTTCCTTTTCGGCGGTGTATGCGGTCGCAAGGCCCGCTGTCGTCATTCCTATCCGGGGATCCTCTCGACTTTCGACCGGCTTGCCGAGTAAGGTAAAGGCCGCCGCTTTTTGGCCGGCCAGAACGTTCGGCAGCTCTCCAAACAGGTGCCGGTCGGCGAAAAGGCGCCGGTATTTGCGGCCCAAACGAAACCAAAAGGCAATAGCCAGGCCACCGAAGAGCACTAGCAAGACGACAAGGGTGTTCAACATTTCGCTACCGACCCTGGTCTGGAAGGCTTGACCCCCTGCTGTTCCAAATCCAGCCAACGTTCCAACGGGTACCGAACGGGCCGAACCACGCCAAGCCCCGCCCCTGCATTCGCTCCTGGTAGCATATCCGCTCCCAAGACCTTCCGGCAATGAGGCCGGCTTGGCCCTGAGGCCGCCGCCATAGGGCCGAAGGCGGCACCCGTTTTGTCATGTGCTGCGATTCCTCACTCCCCCTTCTCACCCTCGGAAACCGCTGCCCCTCAACGCCGCCACCTCTGCATGCGATTCTTGCACCGTCGCCGCCGCGGGGTAAGGATTGGCCAGGGCGGATTGGGGTAGGGATCGTAGGCCTTTCCTGTTCGACGCTCCGGTATCGGGGGGGATTGACCATGGATGACCCAAACGACTGCCCACTCGCTGAGGGTTTCAGTGTAGTGGAGAAGGTGTACGCCCAGGGCTCCTTCTTTTCGATGGGCATCATCGGCACCTTCGGTATCATCCGGGTGGACTGGATCATGGTGTTGCCGTACATCGTCATCTACTGGTACGGCATCCCAGGGATCATCATGCGACATCTGAACTGCCCGAGATGTCCACATCTGCACAGCTATGGAGATTGTCTCCAATTTCCGCCTAAGCTCACTGCTCGCTTGGTGAAACGAAAGAAAACGACGCCGTTCGGCCCTGTGGAAAACGCGCTGTTCTGGATGATCGCCCTTCTGATTCCAACCTACCCAGTCTACTGGTTGTGGGCCCAACCAATCCTGTTGGCGGTGTTCGTGTCTGCTGCTGGCCTGTGGTATGGGGGGCAGTTGTTTTACTTCTGCAAACGGTGTCGTGTAGAGGCTTGCCCCCTCAATAGGGCGGGAGCCGTGCCAAAGGCGATTTGAGCCGCCATTGCCGAAACGGCTACCGGTTTGCTCATCGCACTTCAGCTCCGATCGCTGAATTCAATTGCAGCGAACGTTCTAAGGGTGCCGACGTGGCCCAACCACAAAGATGTCCCGCGGCACCCATTCCAGAACAACTAGCCTGATGAATAAGCCTGCCCTGAAACCCTGGACAGAGCCATTCGTATTCCGTTATATAGAGTCTCGACATAACGAACCTCTGAATAAAGGGTGTTCAGGGCGGTGCGTCTCAGTCCCGACGTTGGGCAGGTCCTGGCCCCAGGAGGAGGTCTTCCATGGCAGATTTCCCGCAGGACGTACGGCACACCCTGAGGCAGTGGAAGCGGTCTCCGGGCTTCGTGGTCATGGCCATCCTGACGGTGGCCATGGGGGCCGGAGGGACCACCACCATCTTGAGCGTCACCGACGCCGTCTTGCTCCGTTCCCTTCCCGGGATCCAGGACCCGGAGAGGTTGGTGGAGATTCGGGTGGGAGATCGGGCCGGGAGAAGCCGCCGGATGATGTCCCACCCCACCTTTGCGGCCCTCCGGGACGCCGAGGTGGGGCTCACCGCCCTTTCCCCCGTGGGGTACTCCGAGATGAGCATCTCGGCCGAGGGTACGCCGGAGACCCTGGGAGGGATGGCCGTCTCCCCGACGTACTTCGACATCCTGGGCACTCGGCCTGCCCTGGGTCGCTTCTTCGATGCCACGGAAGATGAAACGGCCGGTGCACGTCCCGTCGTGGTTCTGAGCCATGATCTCTGGATGCGGAGATTCAACGGCGATCCGTCGGTGCTGGGGCGATCCGTCCGGGTAAATCGCCAGCCATTTGTCATCATCGGGGTAGCCCCGGAGGGTTTCCATGGGCACCTCCCCCTCCACGAGTTCAGCCTCTGGGTTCCGGTGGGTATGGTTCAGGCCCTGACGGGGCAGGATCCCGCCTCCTTCAACTTCCTCACCGTAGGCCGCCTGGCTCCGGGTTCTTCGCTGTCGCGGGTCCGGACAGCCACGGAAGGGGTATCCCGGGATCTTCGATCCCAGGACCCCGTGGCCTGGGCGTCGCAGGTCTTCGTAGTGGAACCCCATTCCCAGGCCTACCAGGAGTTTCGGGGGCCCGTCACCCTGTTTTTGGGCTTCCTGCTGGCACTCGCAGTGGCCATCC
>CBDUAX010000270.1:0-6654 GCA_965365235.1 uncultured bacterium | reverse complement strand
CGCCTCAAGGCACAGGGTAAGTAGATGGCATACCCATACACGCACGAGAAAGAGGTCCGGGTCCTCTCCGCACACTTTGGGGAACCCGAAGCCCGCACCCTGGAGGGATGGAAAGCCCGGGGTGGGTATCAGACCTTCCTGAAGGCCTTCGAGATGGGCCGGGACGCCGTCATCGACGAGGTGAAGGCTTCCGGGCTCCGGGGCAGGGGAGGGGCCGGCTTCCCAGCAGGGGTAAAGTGGAGCTTCATGCCCAAGGAGCAGACGAGGCCCCACTACCTCCTCTGTAACGCCGACGAGTCGGAGCCCGGGACATTCAAGGATCGGGAGCTTCTTCGCTGGACGCCCCATCAGCTCATCGAGGGGATGATCATCTCGGCCTACGCCATCCAGGCGGAGCAGACCTACGTCTACTGCCGGGGCGAGTTTTTCGAGACCACCCAGATTCTCGCCAGGGCGGTGGAGGAGGCCTATGAGGGCGGATACCTGGGCAAGGACATACAGGGATCCGGGGTCAACGTCGATATCACCGTCCACTGTGGCGGTGGAGCCTATATCTGCGGGGAAGAAACGGCCCTCATGAACTCCCTGGAGGGAAGGCGAGGGACCCCCAGGGTCAAGCCACCCTTCCCGGCCCAGGCCGGGTACCTGAACATGCCGTCCACGGTAAACAACGTGGAGACCCTCTCTTCGGTGCCCTTCATCATCGGACAGGGCGCCGACGCCTACCGGGAGAACGGGACCCAGGAGAGCCCGGGGACGAAGCTGTTCTGCGTCAGCGGCCATGTCAGGAAACCCGGGAACTACGAGCTGCCCCTGGGCTTCCCCCTCATGGAGCTCATCAACGACGTATGCGGAGGGCTCAGGGAGGGGCGGACGCTGAAGGGCGTGATCCCCGGTGGGAGCTCGGTGCCGATCCTGAACGCCGAGGAGTGCGCCGACTGCGAGATGTCCTTCGAGGGCGTCATCGCTGCCGGGTCGCAGCTGGGGTGCGCGTCGGTCATCGTCATGGACGATTCCACCGACATCGTGAAAGAGGTGAGGCGCATGGTGGGCTTCTACGCCCACGAATCCTGCGGGCAGTGCACGCCTTGTCGAGAAGGCAGCGCCTGGACGGAGAGAATCCTCCGACGCATCGAGGATGGTCGCGGCACCGAAGAGGATCTGGAGACCCTCATGGAGGTCACCAGCCAGATGGAGGGGACCACCATCTGCGTGCTCTCCGATTCGGTCGCAGCACCCGTCCAGTCCTCAATCAACAAGTTCCGGGACGAGTACCTGGCCCGGATCCGAACCGGGGAGAAGGTGGGGGCGGCCTGAAGGCCGGTCTCACAGGCCCGAGTCGAAAGGAAATCACGGGATTTCGCGGAATATGGCCGATCAGCAGAGTCCACAGACCGTAACCCTGACCGTCGATGGCCAGGAGGTGACCGTTCCCAAGGGAACCACCCTCCTCCGAGCCGCCGAGTCGATAGGCATCAAGGTTCCTCATTACTGCTACCATCCGGGACTGTCTTCTCCGGCCATGTGCCGGATGTGTCTGGTGGAGGTGGAGGGTTGGCCCAAGCTGGCCCCCGCCTGCAAAGAGGTGGCGCAGGATGGGCAGGTGGTCTTCACAGAGAGTGAGAAGGCCCAGAAGCAGCGTACCGGGGTTCTGGAATTCTACCTGGTGAACCACCCTCTGGACTGTCCCATTTGTGACCAGTCCGGAGAGTGCAAGCTACAGGACTTCGTCTTCTCCGAAGGCCGCGAGCACGGCAGGGGAAGGGAACCCAAGCGGGTCTTGGGCCGGGACGATTTTGGTGGTGACGTGCTTTTCAACGCCGACCGGTGCGTCATGTGTACCCGCTGTGTTCGTTTCATGCGAGAGGTGGCGGAGGACGAACGCCTCACCGTGGTGGAGCGCGGGAGTCGGGCCATCATCGATACCTTCTTCGAGGAGGGGTTGGACGGCTCCCCATTCGCGGGCAACATCGTGGACATCTGCCCAGTGGGGGCCCTTGTCTCAAAGGACTTCCTCCACAAGGCCCGAGCCTGGGACCTGGACCGGACTCCCTCGGTGTGCCCGTCCTGTAGTCAGGGGTGCAACATCACCCTGGATGTCAGAGACGATCTGGTGCAACGCCTGAAGCCCCGGGAGAACCTCGAGGTCAATGGGTGGTGGATGTGCGATTTTGGCCGGCACAACTATGAATGGATCAATCGGGCCGATCGGATCGACACCCCCACGCTGGACGGCAAGCCCACCGGGTGGTCCGAGGCCCTCCAGGCCCTTCTGGAACGCCTGCGGACGGTTGGAGACCCTGTGAAGGGACTCACCTGGGCCCATGCCCCGAACGAAGAGATGGGGATGCTGAAGGCGCTGGTGGATCAGGTAGGAGGAGGTGAGTTGGCCTACCGGAGTCCTCGGGCTCCCGATGAGACGCCGTTACCCGGGTTTCCAAACCTGATCCGGCGCAAAGAACTGGCCCCCAACGACAAGGGCGCGGAGATCTTCGGTTTCACCCGTACCGGGGACGAAAACGGGGAGGGTGGTCTCGAGGCTTTCGGCGACCACGGGGGCGTCCTGATCGTGGTTGGCGATCCACTGGCGGATGCCGGCCCGGAGTTTGGGGCCAAGGCCAAGCTCTTCGTCTACCTGGGCTCCTATGAGTCCCCGGTGGCCAAGAACGCCCACTTCGTACTCCCCATCACGACCTTCGCCGAGCAGGAAGGCAGCTACACCAACGCCCAGGACCGGATACAGCGGTTCTGGCCAGGGCTCCGGGCCCCGGGAGAGGCCCGCCCCGGGTGGTTCATACTGGGTGCCCTTTTGGCGGAGCTGACCGAGGGCGAAGTCCCCATGGGGGCGGATTCCGCCTTCGAGCAGGTGGCGGCAAGAACACCGGAGTTCAGTGGGATCACCTACCGGGATCTGGGACCCCGGGGGGCCATGGTGAACCAGCCCGCAAGCATCTCGGGCGATTGAGGCAACGAGCCCATGAACGAGCAATCGATGACGTTTTTTCTCATTCAAAAGACCCTCATGGTCCTATCCGTATTCGGAGGGGTCATGGCGGTGGTGGCGGTGACAACCCTGGTTGAACGCCGGGTTGCCGGGTTCATTCAAGATCGCTACGGACCCAACCGGGTGGGGTGGTTTGGTATCCTCCAACCGGCCGCGGATGGGCTGAAGAACTTCCTCAAGGAAGAGACCATGCCTGCGGCGGCGGCCCAGCCCTATTTCGTTCTGGGCCCCATCATCTCTTTGGCGCCGGCGCTGGTGACCTTCGCGGTGGTACCTTTCGCGGCGCCTCTTCCAACCCCGTGGGGCGTGGTGGAGATGATCGTGGCGGACGTCCCCATCGGGATCCTCTACATCCTGGCGCTGAGCTCCCTGGGTGTTTACGGGGTCGTAATGGGCGGATGGGCCTCCAACAACAAATTCTCCTTCCTCGGAGGGCTTCGGGCTTCGGCCCAAATGGTCAGCTATGAGGTGGCTCTCGGTCTGAGCATCGTGGTGGTCCTGATGATGGCGGGGAACGTCACGCTGACGGAGATGATCTGGCAGCAACAGCAGCTCAACTTCTGGTTCGCCCTACCGATTTCGTTGGCTTTCATCCTTTTTGTCATCTCGGCCTTCGCTGAAACCAGTCGGACGCCCTTCGATATGCCCGAGGCGGAATCGGAGTTGGTGGGCGGATTCCACACCGAATACTCGGGAATGAAGTACGCCATGTACCCCATGGGCGAGTACGCCCACATGATCACCTCCTCGGCTCTGATGGCCACCCTCTTCTTCGGCGGCTGGGACATCCCCCTCTGGACCGGCGACGATGCCTTCCTGGTCGACGGGGAGTGGATCAGGGGATTCAGCGAGTCAGGGGCGCCCATCGCAGCCGAGCTGGCCTGGTGGAAGTCCATGATGACCTTCGGCGTCTTCGCCTTGAAGACCTACTTCTTCGTGATTTTCTATATCTGGGTCCGCTGGACGGTTCCACGTTTCCGCTACGACCAGATCATGCAGCTGGGCTGGAAGGTTCTCCTTCCCACCGCTCTGGCGTATGTCATGGTCGTGGCCGCCACCATCTTGAGCCTCGATCAGTTGGGGGTGGCCTACGGCTTCACCTTCGGCCTGATCCTGACGGTGGTCAGCGGGATTTGTACGGGGATCTTCATGCTGGTGCTGGACCGAGGTCGAACACTGGATGGTGCCGGGGGCGGTGCCCGGAGACGATTCCTGGAAGAGAAGAAACAGCAGGAGGCCCGGGCGTTGATGGCTGGGGACTGAAGCCGGTCTCCAGGTCCGGACGGCAGCATACGAAAGAGAACGAGAGAAAGACGAGAAACTGATGCCACCAACCGTAAAGGTCGTGCGACGCCCAGATGGAGCGAAGACGTCGTACCTGCGAGCCACCCTCAAGGGGATGGCCCTGACCTTCAAGCATATGGTCAACCCCAACAAGGTGACCCTTCAGTATCCCGAAGAGCGGCCAGAGCTGTCTCCTCGGTGGCGGGGAACCCATCGGATGGAGGTCCATGCCGACGGTCGACCCAAGTGCGTCGCCTGCGGTTTGTGCCCAACGGTTTGCCCAGCGAACTGTATCCGGCTGGTGGGTGGGGAGGACGACCAGGGCAACCGGTATCCCATCGTCTACGAGATCGATGAATTCCGGTGCATCTTCTGCGGAATGTGCCAGGAGGTGTGCCCGGTGGAGGCCATTCACGTGGGTGTCCACTACGAGAACGCAGAATACACTCGGGAGCGGTTCGTGTACGACCTGGACCGACTCATGGAGCAGGACCATCCCAGTGCCCTCCTCTGGGATCCTTCGGATCCCCGGTCTGAGTGAGGAAGGGAAGAATCCATGACCGATATCCTCTTTTATGTCTTCAGCGCGGTGGCTTTGGGGTGTGCCATCCTGATGGTCACCCGGAAGAACCCGGTGGCGAGCCTCCTTTATATGGTGGCCACGCTGGCTTCCGTGGCAGGGATCTACGTCCTCTTCGAGGCCCACTTCCTTGCAGCGATCCAGATCATCGTGTACGCCGGGGCCATCATGGTCCTCTTCCTCTTCGTCATCATGCTCCTGAACCTTGGGCACGATTACAGAGATGACCTGAAAAGGGGAGCAGGAGCCGTTTTCGCCTTCATCGTCGCCGGGGGCACCGCTGGGGTCCTGGCCCGGCAGTTCAGGGGCACCGAGTCCAGTTCGGTCTACGAATACTTCCGGGGCGCAGAGGTCATCGACGCGCTGTTGGCGGAGAAGGGCGCGGTGGGAGCCATCGCCCAGCCCCTTTTCACCGATTATGTGGTGGCTTTCGAGCTCACGGGGATTCTCCTTCTGGTGGCAATCGTCGGGGCCCTGGCCCTGGCCAAGCGGAGGGTGTGACGGGACATGCTTACCGAAGCCCTTGTCGTCAGCGCCGTCCTCTTTGTAGTGGGAACCTTCGGCGTTCTGATTCGCCGAAACGCCATCATCATGTTCCTCTGCATCGAGCTTCAGCTGAATGCGGTAAACCTCTCCTTCGTGGCCCTTTCCAGGTATCTGGGCATCGATGGACAGGTGTTCGTCTTTTTCGTGATGACGGTAGCAGCAGCGGAAGCGGCCGTGGGATTGGCCATCATCATCTCCATCTTCCGCCACTATGAAACCGTCAACGTAGACAACTTCAATCTCCTGAAGTGGTAGGGGCATGACCTTTCCACTAGCGTATTTCGCGTTGCAGGAAGGCCCCGAGATCCAGGCGGCCCACGGGCCCGCCGGTGAAGCGTTCGAGCCATTCCTGCCCGGGGTGATCATCCTCCTTCCCTTGCTGGGGTTCCTACTGAATGGGGCCCTGGCTCTGTCGGCCTCGAAGCGGTCTTCCGCAGCGATCCGGGCCGGAGGGGATCTGGATTTCTTCGAGGGCGGCAAGCGTCCTCTCACCCACATCCTCCCCACCTGGATCGGACCCGGGGTTCTGGGGCTGGCCTTCGTCATTGTCCTGGTGAACTTCACCCGGATGTTGGGGGCCGACCTCCACGAACCGGTCATCCGCCACTACTGGACCTGGATGAGCACGGGCGCCTTCTCCGTAGACGCCGCCCTGCAGCTCGACCAGCTCAGTATGGTCATGATGATGGTGGTGACCGGAGTGGGTTTCCTGATCCACGTGTTCAGCGTGGGATACATGCAGGACGACCAGGGATATCCCAGGTACTTCGCCTACCTGAATCTCTTCATCTTCTTCATGCTCACCCTGGTCATGGGGTCCAGCTTCCTCCTGATGTTCGTGGGATGGGAGGGGGTGGGGTTCTGTTCCTATATCCTCATCGGCTACTGGTTCACCGATAGGGAAAAGGCGGATTCCGGGAAGAAGGCCTTCATCGTCAACCGGATCGGGGACCTGGGCTTCCTGGTGGCCATGTTCCTGGTCTTCGTCACCTTCGGGACCCTGGACTTCTCAGCGGTATTCCACGCCGCTCCCGACGCCCTCCTGTACGGGGGAGGTCTGGTCACGGCCATCACCCTCTGTCTCCTTCTCGGGGCCACAGGGAAGAGCGCACAGATCCCTCTCTTCGTCTGGCTCCCGGACGCCATGGCTGGTCCCACGCCGGTGTCCGCCCTGATCCACGCAGCCACCATGGTCACCGCGGGTGTGTACATGGTGGCCCGGACTTCGGTCCTCTTCGCC
>CBDUAX010000269.1:0-6678 GCA_965365235.1 uncultured bacterium | reverse complement strand
GAACCGCTCATCCTCCACCAGGCCCAGAACCCGTCTCACCGCCTCTTGGGAGATTTCACCCCCAGTCAACGCCAGAACCTGGTCAAGGAGGGACAGCCCATCCCGCAATCCCCCATCCGCCCGCCGGGCGATGGTTCGGAGCGCCTCGTGGGGCGCGTCTGATCCTTCCCCGGCCAACACCTCTTGAAGGCGACGGGTGATATCCACGACCCCGATCCGCCGGAAATCGAATCGCTGGCACCGGGATAGGATTGGGGAGGCAGACTGCTGGATCTTCTGGGGCTCAGTAGTGGCGAAGATGAAAATCACCCTCGGGGGAGGCTCTTCGAGGATCTTCAGGAGGGCGTTCCACGCCTCCCGGGTGAGCATATGGGCCTCGTCCAGGATGTAGACCTTGAACCGGCCCTCTTCCGAGGGAGCGTACATGGCCCGCTCACGGAGATCTCTGGCGTCATCGACCCCCCGGTTCGATGCTGCGTCGATCTCTACGACGTCAAGGGCTGTCTGCCCACCCCAGATCCTCAAACAGCTCTCACACTCTCCACACGGCTCCCCCTCCGAACTCCGCTGTGGGCAGTTCAGTGCCATGGCCAGGACTCTGGCCAGAGTCGTTTTTCCTACACCTCGGGGCCCACAAAAGAGGTAGGCATGGGCCACACGATCGCCGGCGATGGCCCTTCGGAGGGTCTCAGAAACATGCTCTTGCGTTGCGACCTCGGAGAAGCGCTTCGGGCGGTACTTCCGGGCGAGGGCTGTATGAGACACGGATGCGGAGCTCAGGAGGCGGAATCAAGGGTGGGTCGGAGGGGAGCTTCAGGCGACATTGCCGGGACCCCCTCTGACTGGCTTCCCAGAAGAAAATGCCCCAGGCACCCCGCAGCAACGATCACCACACTTACCGCTGCTACCTGCGGGGTCCTGACGGGATTCGTGGGCTTTCGCTCTGCGGACCTGGGGCACAATCCAAGGTACCCCAGCAGGCGATTTCCGTCAAGCATGAAATCCCGAAAGTGCCCAATCCACAAGGGTTTTCGCGGATCATTCCATCCGCCACGCATCAGGTATGTGTTGGAGGACAGGGCGTGAGTTCGGAGGCCAGAGGATTCCGAAGGCATCGAAGCGGATCTCCCTGACTCCAGGCACTCCTCTGGACCGTAGCCAACCCTTTGCGGCCGCCGAGATATGCCTCCTCTTCCTGTAGGAAATCGCTTCCAGCGGACCCCCGAACTCAACCCCGCTTCGGCTTTTCACCTCCACAAACGCCAAGATCCCATCCCGAAGGATGATCAGGTCGATCTCCCGGCGTCCGATCCTCACGTTCCTGCCGAGGACCCTCCAGCCAATCCTCGCGAAGTATCGAGCCGCTTCTTCCTCGCCCCGCCTTCCCAACGCTCTCGTGTCCACCACACCCGTTCTCCCGTCTCGGATCCCTCCGCCCGCCCTTCGGGACCTACCTCACGGGCGGGAACCAGGAAGGAGAAATCGACATCTGGACGCGGGGCGGGGGAATGGAGGGAAAGGGCGTCCGGACCTCTGGCCCGGAGGTGGCTGGGCCTCGGGCCTCGGGAGCGGAGGCCAGGGAGAGTGCTGTGTGGCCAGGCCGGAGGTGGGCTCAAAGGGCCGGGAAGATCCCTCGATCGATGGCATGGGCGATGACACCGATCTGGTCCACCAGCTCTTTGAACTGCCCGGGGTAGAGTGACTGGGCCCCGTCGGAGAGGGCGTGGTTGGGATCGGGGTGTACCTCCACCATCAACCCGTCACTCCCAGCCGCCACAGCCGCTCGGGCCATGGGGATCACCTTGTTCCGGACACCGGTGCCGTGACTTGGGTCAGCGATAATCGGAAGGTGAGAGAGGGCCTTGACAACGGGGATGGCCGATAGATCCAGGAGATTCCGGGTTTGCGTATCGAAACTCCGAATCCCCCGTTCGCACAGGATTACATTCGGGTTTCCCTCTGCGAGTACGTACTCCGCTGCCAGCAGGAGTTCCTCGATGGTGGCAGACATCCCCCGCTTCAGAAGGATCGGTTTTCCGATCTTCCCGACTTTCCTCAGGAGAGGATAGTTCTGCATGTTTCGAGCACCGACCTGAAGGATGTCGGCGTAGTCCGCCACATGGTCGGCCGACTCGATGTCCAGGGCCTCTGTGACGATGGCCATACCGGTCAGGTCACGGGCTTTGGCCAGGAACTCCAGGCCACGAACCCCCAACCCCTGGAAAGAGTATGGAGAAGTCCGGGGTTTGAACGCTCCCCCCCTCAAGATGGTTGCCCCCATCTCCTTCAAATCCTGAGCAATGCCCAGGATTTGTTCCTCACTCTCGACGGCGCAGGGACCTGCCATCAAGACCACGTCCCGCCCTCCAACAAGGGTGCCGTTGGAGATCTCCACGACCGTGTCCTCATCCCTCCACTCCCGAGACACCTGTTTGTAGGAATGGCTCACCGGGATAACTTCCAGAACCCCCTTCAAGCTCTGAAAGAGGTTCGGTTCCAGCCGTCCGTCGTTCCCGATAAGGCCGATGGACGTCCTTTGGCGGCCAGGGATGGGGCGGGCTTCGTACCCCAACTCCTGGATGACCTCCACCACCTGGCGAATGTCATCCGAGGACGCATTGTGTTTCATTACCACAAGCATGACTGCATCACCAATTCGAGGGAACGGGGCCTGGGTGTCCCCATTTGAGTTCGATCACAGTTATTCCGCGGGACATCGACGAGGAGAATCGAAGGACCCTCTGGATTCCCCCGGAAGATAACCCGCCCAGAAAGCTGCCGGCCACCGCCGCCCTCAGGGCCTTTGGATCTCCACCCCTCCCCTGGAAATGGTCACGACCATCCCGTCCTCTCCAGGGACGACCCTTCCCCCATACCCTTCCTTGCTCAGCAGCTCAGGTAACCCTTCGGGTACCAGAGGGGGGTACACATGGATGGGAATCAGAACCCCGGGCCGGGCTTCATCGGCCAGTGCCGCAAGGCTCCGGGGGGAAAGGTGATTCGGGACCGCATTGGCATCGGTGTGGCTACACTCGGCCAATACGACCTGCGCTCCGGCCAAGAAATCCCCGAGCCCCGGGTCGGGTCCGGTATCCCCCGTATACCCAAGGACCGTACCATCGGTCTCGAGGCGAAAGGCCAGTGAGTCGGTGGTGTGGGGAGTCTGGTGGGAGAATAGTCGGAAACAACCATCGGGGTGCATCCAACTTCTACCCGGAGCCAACTCGACCAGGTGCAGGGCAAATCCCGGGTGTAAAACAAAGTTCCCATGGGCCTGGGCCAAGGCGGACAAAAAGCCTTCCAGACCCGCCGGCCCCATGATGACAAGGGGGTCCCTCCGGGGGGGATCCGATGCATGTTTCAGGGCAAATAGGAGAGGAGCCAACTCCCCCACGTGATCCGTGTGGAAATGGGATAGGAGGACATGGGTCAACCCTGCCCAATCCCTTCCATGGCTGGCCAGCTTCTGGAGAGTTCCCGCTCCACAGTCCATGAGGATCCGAGCCCCCTCGGCCTCGATCCAGTACCCCGGGGATCCCCGGTGGGGGTCCGGACGGAGGGTTCCAGACCCCATGATCCAGAGGTTCAACGCCATAGGACGACACGCCGGACATCTACCACCCCTCCAGCTTTCAGCCGGAGGAGATAGACCCCCGGGGCGACGGTTCTGCCGGAATCATCCCGTCCATCCCATGAAAACCCCACGCAGGGATCTGGCGAAGGTCCCGGGTCTCTTCCGTAGACGCCCGGGGGAAGGTCCACCGGGGAACACCCTCGCCCGGGGATCAGACGCCGGACCAGGCGCCCCCTCAGGTCGAATACGGACAGGTTCACAGTGGTGCCTTCGGCCAGGTCGAACCAGATCCGGGTCTCATCCACACCGGCCTCATGGTCGGGGAATGGGTTGGGAAAATTCTGGTAGAGGATGGTAGCGGGAGGGTTGGCACCGCTGGTCACGACAAAGGGGCCCGCACTCGTGACCGTGTCCGCCGCACCTCCGCTTCGGGCGATTACTCTCCAGCGCAGAGGGATGTTGAAAGGCAGGGGAGTGGGAAGGGTGAATTCCTCTCCCTCGATCCCGAGGTATTCTTGAACAATCTCTGTTTCCCGGTCCGACACCACTTGGAGCCCGAAGGTCAGCGGATCCGAAGGAGGGGAAAGAGGCACGGCACTCCAACGGAAGGTCGGCTGCGGGTCCACCAGCTCCGAGCCGCCCGGCTCGTTGAAGGTGTCCAACCTTACCCAGGAGGGCACCTGGAGTGGACCCTGGGCTGGCGTGCTCCGTTCGATGCCTTGGACCGACCGGGCCCGTATCCTCCAGAAGAGACGCGAGCGTGCCGGGAGGGCAAAGGGGAGACGACGGGCAAAGGTCCCGACTACGGAGTCGGAGATGGAGACCACCCTGAAGACGGAATCCTCAGCCAACTCAATATGGAAAGTGATCGGGAGGCCCTGGGGATGGAGGGTGGGCGCACTCCACCGAAACTGGGGGGAAAGATTGGTGAGTTCGCCGCCACCGGTGGCTTCCTCCACCGGCGCGGCATCTACACCAAAGGGAAAGATGATGGCCGATGCGACATTGGGGACCCCAATCACCGATCCAGTGTCCGGAGACGCCGAACTCCGGAGGAGTTCCACGATCTCGGTGGGACCTCGGTCAGGATAGGCCTCCACCAGCAGGGCCCCAGCTCCACCCAGGAGGGCCCCGGCGAATTCGGTTCCGTTGACCCGCTCCAGTGCCTGGTCGCCCAGCCCCGACGCGGCCTGGAGCTCCGTTCCAGGAGCATAGAGGTCTGGTTTTGGCCTCCCGTCGCCAGTTGGTCCAAGAGCGGAGAAGGCGGCAGGGATTCCTCGGGTATCCACGGCACCGACGGCCAGAACTGAGTCCCCATCAGACGGAGATTCAAGGCTCATTGGGCCGGGGCCCTGATTCCCCACCGGCGAAACCAGGAGTACGCCTCGTAACGCGGCCTCATCCGCGGCCCGGGTAGCCGGGGTTCCATTCCCATCCAGCTCGTCGATTGAGTATCCGGATTCTGCAAACACCCGAAAGCTCACGCCGGAGACGACAATTCGGGCTCCCTGGCTCTCGAGCCATTCCAACCCGGCCACCCACCGATCTTCGTCGGCCGGAGCGAGCTCTCCGGAATCCCGGACCCGGGCCAGTAGCACATCGACTCCCGGAGCCACCCCCCGGAGAACGCCCGGGAGGTCCCCCGAGATCAGCGACCAAAGGGCGGTGCCATGAGAGGCCATCTCCGGGGGTTCCGACGGCTCCGGAGCCACCGAGCCGTCGAGGTCCACAAAATCCCGCTCAGCAAGGGGCGGGCGTGTCCTAAGGGTGGAGTGGCCACGTTGGAAGGTCCCATCGAGAATCCCGATGCGAATGCCTGTGCCACTGAACCCGAGGCCATGAGCCCGAGGAACGCCCAAGGAGGTCAGAGGACCCTCCAACTCCCCGTAGACGGAGTCGATGCCCTGAGGGGAGGCAAAAACTCCTTCTTCCATGGCCGGGGGGAGTTGGGCTACCGGACGGACGAGGGTTACCCCAGGGAGGTCCCTCAAGCCACCGACTGACAGGGGGTGGCCCTGGACGCTAACAGCCTGAAGCCATTCGCTCCGGACCCTGACGGAAAAAGGAAGCTTCTCCAGCGCCTCCCAGAACTCCTGGCTCTCCCAGCTTCCCTGGCTCAGAAAAACCCAAAACGGTTGACTTTCCGGACCGTATCCCGGGTCGGGGATGGGAGGTGCGGGATTCTCCAGACTCCTCCCAAGGCCCAGAAGGACCGGAAGGAAAAGAACTGTCAGGACCCGCAGGTTCGTGGGGAACCGCTCAGGCCGCCGACCCGCTCGTTTGAAGCGCATCTTCCAGGCGAACCCCCACGATGCGGCTCACTCCCGGCTCTTCCATCGTCACGCCGTAGATCCAGTCTGCCGCTTCGATGGTCCGGGCATTGTGAGTGATGACAATGAATTGGGTTTGGTCCTTGAATTCCTGGAGGAGCCGAATGAACCGGTAGATATTCGACTCGTCCAAAGGGGCATCCACTTCGTCAAGCACACAGAACGGGCTCGGCTTCACGAGGTAGATGCCAAAGAGAAGGCTCAGAGCCGTGAGGGCCCTCTCGCCGCCGGAGAGGAGATCGATCCGCTGAGTCTTTTTCCCTTTGGGGGAAGCGTGGATCTCGATAGTGGACTCGAGGGGATCGGCATCTTCTTCGAGCCAGAGGTCCGCTTCCCCTCCTTCGAACAAGCGAACGAAGGTGTTTCGGAAGTTCTCCCTGATCTTCTCGAAGGTTTCCTGAAAAAGCAGGGTGGCGGTTTCGTTGATCTGCTTGATGGCGGTCCTCAGGTCGTCACGGGCTTCCTTCAGGTCCCCCCGTTGTTCGAGGAGGAATGTGAGTCGGGCACTCTCTTCCTGATGCTCCTCCATCGCCAACATGTTCACCGGCCCGATCTTGTCCAGCTTCTCGACGATCTCCCTCAGCTCATCCTTGAGTTCATCGGGTTCCCCCTCCACAGGCTCGGCCTCGGCGAGAAGGACCTCAACGGGACGGCCCCATTCGCCTTCAAGGCGATCCTGTATCCTCCCGATCCTCCCCTTGAGCTCCTGCTGTTCGAGCTCCATACGATGTCGGCGGTCCAGCGCCCCCCGCTCCTCGGCCCGAGCCGTCCGCA
>CBDUAX010000268.1:0-6681 GCA_965365235.1 uncultured bacterium | reverse complement strand
GATCGGAATGCCCTTTTGAAGCGGTCGTTGGCCGTTTCCTGGGACTGTGCCCCCCAGGTTGGGTCGGTGTCAGGACTCATTGGTATCCTCCGGGCCGCGGAAAAAATACGGTCTGCTGCCGGGGCGCAATGAGGGGAGACGATCTACCCATAAATACGAGATTCTGGGCGCCGTCGTTTCATCCAAAAAGGGTAAGAAGGCCCTGGATCCCTGACCTTGAAGGGGGCGACCCGCGGGCCGGAGAGACGAGGGATTCCGTCAGAATCCGCTGAAGATCACCCGGTGATTGGAGGCCGCGAGCTGGTCGGCGGTAAGGGTAATCATCATCCGGAACTCCGCGGTGTCCCGGACCACCTGGTAAAGGAAGAACCTCAGGTCATCGCCGGCCCGGAAGTTCCCTTCGATCTCCGACCGAGGTAGGAACCTGGAGGCCCCGGGAGGAAGGACCCGCCCGTCGGTGGCTTCGACTTGGAAGGTGGGTGCCGGGTCGAAGAGATAGGAGGTTTCCAGTTCCAGGGCCAAGAAGGCCACCGGAAAAAACGACTCGTTCACCACTCGAATCCTCGTCGTTTCCGGCTCGAGAATCGAGCAGGCCCCGCCGAAAAGGGCCAGGATCAATGGGAGAATCCAAAAGCCTTTGCCGAGCAGTCGAACAGGGATCGTCATTGGTCTCGGATGGGTTCGGGTGCCGTCCTCTCCCCTCTTAGACGATCGAGGCCATCCTTTCGAGACAACAGCTGAGATTCTCTCAATCCTGGCCAGACCCCGGTTCAACCCGACTCAGCGAACCTCGGGCCCTCACTTCATCTGGTTGAACGCGTCCATTACCTCCAGGAAGTCCTGGCTGACGAAGAGAAACTCCCCCTCCCCAGTCTTCTCCGCACCGGGATATGGGGTCTTCTCACGCCTGACCTTCAGCACCATCTCATACGGCGGATCCATCTGATACGGTTCGAAGCGGGCCAGATCGTTCAGAGCGGTGGTTGTAGCCTCCCGGATTCTGTCTCGGGCCGTTTCCGGATGCAGGCCCAGGGCTGCGCTCCCCATCCCCACCTTCGTTTCAACCGTAGCAACCTCGCCAAAGAGGTCCTTCACCTGCTGGCAGATCCAGTTGTCTCCAGCCACCATCACCACCGGCACGCCGTGAAGCCCCGCAATTACCG
This sequence comes from uncultured bacterium, assembly GCA_965365235.1. Lineage (GTDB taxonomy): Bacteria > Gemmatimonadota > Gemmatimonadetes > Longimicrobiales > Gaopeijiaceae > CBDUAX01. Next base: position 5,518 of record CBDUAX010000268.1, on the reverse strand, counting down.
CGTTGTATCCCGCCTCCGGCAAAGAGACGCCGTTGACCGAAAGATCGATGACATTCCCGGTGGATGTATGCGCGAGGATTCCACCCTCGGTACCTGCTTTTGCGTGATAACCGATGAAGATCACCGCGTCGAAGGTCTCATCCAGGCCCAGCATCATGTTCTCAGGCAAGTCCGTCACCCCCCGGAGGAGTTTGGCCTTCTCATGCAACAGATCTGGGATGATGTTTGTCTTGGATCCATGCCCGTCCCGCACCACGATCTCTGTGGCCCCCGCCGCCAGGGCGCCCTCCACCGCAGCATTCGCCTCCAGCGTCGTCATCTCCCGGAAATACTGGTAGTCCGGCCCCGAGCTATTCACATGACTTCCCATCGTCACCCCCGCGATCCCCTCCATATCGACAGAGATGAACACCTTGAGCCCTTCCCCTGTCGGCTGACCTTGCTCCTCAGCCAACTGCACCTGACAGCCCAGACCAACCGAGAGCACCACCCCGAGCAGAACACCAAACCCCAATCTCATGACGCCTCTCCTCGTTCGACGAACTCGCTCAGCCCGAGAGAGGGAGTGCGGAGTGAAGTCCCGCAAACTCCAGGGCTGGCGGCGTCGGAATGTAGACCGGGCCACACCCCGCCCGAAACCTCGTGAGGGCCCTGTGACCCGGAAGGTCCAACAAGACCCCTCGCCCAGGGGCCAGGATGAGAGCTTCCAGGGGAGGTCCGCTTCTTTCAGGGCGGGGGAAGTGCGGGGAGATTGACTGGAAGCCGCGATGTCCCGCCGCGGTTTCGCGTCCAAACGACGATGACCGCACCGGGCCTCACGCCCATAACACCGATAGCCGGCATCTTCATGGCTGCCTCAGGCCCACTCATCCACACCACGGAGTCCACCTCCGTTATGGGGATTGCCGAAAGCTGGGTACCGGGGCCCACCAAAATGAAACGATCAGGGTGAAGGGAAACGATGGCGCAGAATGGGGGGTCTCCTTGCCGGCCGAGGACCTGCACCACGATCTTTCACGGGTGGCTGCCGGAGTCGGACGACGGTGTTGGACCCAACCTCCAGGGGGGCAGAATGCAGGTTCACGCATTTCTCCAGGTCGTCTTCCAGGACGGTGCCTGGAAGCAAATATGGCCCGAAGCCGGACGCATCACCTACAAGTCCAAACAGGACCATGCGTCAGTTGAGATCACCCGGCCCCACCACGATCAAAAGCTCCGCTTCCGAGCCACGAAGGGGACCAAGGTCGCCATCTCAGGGAATTGCATCCATCTCCCAGATTCCCTTAGGTAGTGCCCTGAGCTCGACTCCGGCCTCCTTCCCCGGACTAGCCCTCTTCCCCTACCTCCTCGGACGGACCGTTTGAATTCGTGAAGAAGGTGATCCCCCAGCCCCCCTCCGTCCGTTCGACCAGCATAACCTGGGCAGCGGTCGGGTAGTGTCGCCCAGGGGAACCGTCACGATACCCGTAGGTCGCCCGATAGGTGCCTGAAAAAACCGCGGCCTCCGGAGAGATGACCCGGACATCCGTGTCCGTCCACTCACCGGAAAAGCTTTCCCGGTTCGCCATCTGGGTTGTGCACGACTCGATCCACCCATCCACCGAGATGCCGGTCCGCCCTACTCTCGGCTGGGCGATCTTGGTGGGATGCCAGAGGTCACGGGACAGAGCGCAGTCGTTTCCCCGCCAAGCCTCCATCCAGCTCTCCATCAAGCCCAACACCTCCGCCTCGATCTGAGCGATCTCAGCCTCGGTCATCTCGGGGGCGGCAGTCGGCGATGAATAGAGAAGAAACCCAATCCCAAGGACAACCAACACGGCAGCTGCAGTGATAAGCCCCTTCATCGGACCTCCTGGTGTAGGAAAGTTCCAGGGTAGTTAATCAGGGTAACGAATCCGTGCAAGTATGCTGTGCAGGGAGTGGGTGCAGCATTTGCACAATGTCTGCCATCGAGTCTAGAATCCCCGGCACTCCCCACGATTCACCGTAGACCAACCAGCCCAAGGAGGTCTCGTATGAAGTTCCCCCGAATCATGACCCCCGTTCTCCTTGCCTCCATCCTTCCCGTCGGCGCGATATCCGGGCAAAACCAAGGAGATATCGACGCCATCAACGAGTTGCTCGACCGCTATACCGAGCTCGAAGAGGCGATGGACATGACCGCGCAGGCTCGCCTCATGAGTGAGGATCGTGTTTGGATCGGCCCCGGAACGGGGCGGCGCACGGACCAAGGCAAGAACATGCGTATCCAACAAGCTCAGTTTGAGGTAACGAAGGACGCGATCCCTGGGATCCAGTGGTTTGTCGACGATACCGACCGCCTCCTGCGCTTCTACGGCAACGGCAGGGTGGCGGTAGTAAGCTTCTTTCGGTATTCGACCTACATCATTCCAGCCAGCGCCCCTCCTTCCCTGGCCGAAACGCTTGCGGCCACCCAGCCCATGGCGATGACGATGGTCCTGGAGAAGAGTGGGGGAGAATGGAAGATCGTTCACTCGCACATCTCGAACCTGAATCCACCGACAGGAGGCTGACTGGTCTCTGACGGCCGACGGTGCTTCTTCGGAGACGCCAGGCTCTGATTTGAACGCCTGGCGTCTCCTCTTCAAAAGGAGTTGGCCCCAAACGGGGTGCAGCTCCCCATGGGGAATCCGCTATACCCGCGGGATTCACAACACGCAGGGAACAGCGCGGGTGGCCCGCGTGGCTCTTGTGTCCGAATCCAGAACAGGGAAGTCTTCTATTATGAAGACACCTCAACCTGTTCGCGGATGGCGGCAATGCCTGAGTCAATCGGAGTCCGGAGAGCTCACGAAGGAAGACAAAAGCAGAAACTCCACCGTGTTCCCCTGACGGGCCAGGAACCGAACGCTTCCGCCGGATCCCTGTAGTGACGACCGGTACGCTGAAGCTCTTCCTCTTCTCGGTGCTCATCTGGCATCAGGTCGCGTCCATCGACTATGAGGAGAAGACCCTCTGGTCGTTCGAGAGTGGGGGTGCCCAGGGGTGGATGGCGGACTCGATGGCACAGTTGTCGGTGGTCGACTCCGGTTCGACCCACGGGACCCTGGGCCTGTCTGTCCGATTCCCCCAACCTCAGGCTCGCTTCAGCAGAACGGGATCCATCGACCTGAGTGGCTGGGAAAAACTGAAGATCGATGCCCTGAACTCCGGCGATCCGTTTGTGCTGACCCTGCGGGTCAGAGATGCGGCAGGGAAGAGTTACACGTCATGGTATCAAGTCGTTGCCCGGGGCCGGTCGGTGTTGGAATACAATCTCCGCGGGCTCTCGTCGGTGGTCCCCGATCGGGGCCAGGTCGTGGCTCTCGACCTGGCGCGGATCATTTACATCGAATGGCGCCTCGATCAGGAGGACGGGCCACCCTCGGCGGCGGTGTTCGACAATATCCGGTTGAGCCGTGGGCATGAGCCCTTTCGGGCGCCCTCCGGGGCGGCGTTGGGGCCAGGGGCGCCACGAGCGGTGGAGTCGGTGCCCAACAATCTGCTGAGCAACGGTGATTTCGAGCTCGGGTTCCAGGGGTGGAAGACATGGGGGGAATGGGATGGGGGCGCATACCGCTTCGGGACCGCGGATGGGTCCCTTGCCTTCTCAGGAGCCGCCAGCGCGGAGATCCTTGCCGAACGCGTCGGACGGGGAGGAATCTGGACGCAGGTGGAGCTGCCTGCCGGGGGACGGGTACAGCTGCGGCTGATGGCCCGAGGCGTCCAGGGGGCCCACAAGGTCCGTGTTCAGCTCCTGGGGGCGGGCGGGTTCACCGAGGACTTCGAGATCGGCACTGAATGGACCTCAATCGTCCGTGACATCGTCGCCCAAAAAGGCGAATACCTCCTCTACCTTTATCACGTCGGTCCAGGCAATCTCTACCTCGACGCCGTTCACCTGACCAGCACTGTAAGTCCGGGTTCAGCCCCGGTGGAAGAGGCGCCCGGGCCGAGACCTGTCCGGGTTGAGGGGGATCGCCTGACGGTGGATGGTCGAGGGTTCTTTCCCATCGGCATCTACGGCGTGGAGAACATCGAGGCCGATATCTCCGGGACCGGCTTCAATACGGTGATCGGCAACGAAGGATCGGGGGGCGCATCTCAGTGGTATGCCCGGGCCGCCGAGGCCGGGGTGATGACGCTGGCCAATCTTACGGGTCTGATGCGGGGGCATCGTGCGGCAGCAGCGCCGCTGATCGCAGCAAGAGTGAAGGAGCAACCCTCGCTCCTCGGATACTATCTATGCGATGAGCCGGATCACGCCCGGTGGAATGTGACGCCTGCGGAGATCCGGCAGGCCCGTCACCTGCTGGCCCGGGAAGACCCTGACCATCCATCCATTGTCCTGGTGATGGCCTGGCACCGATCCATGGCCTATCAATACGCCGACGCAGCCGACATCATCGCCTCGGATCCGTACTCCATCGACGATATGGACAAACCGGTTCGCAGCGTTCGATGGATGGATGATGCGCAGTCGGAGCCTCAACCCGTCTGGGTGGTCCTGCAACTGGGCTGGGGTGACACACCCCCGGCCACCCCGCAGGCGATGGTCGGCCAGACGTATGCATCGATAGCGACGGGTGCAGATGGGATCTTCTGGTTCGAACGCGGCTGGGGCCGACGGCATCCGGAACAGTGGCAGGTCGTGGTTGACCTGAGCCTTGAGCTGGCGGCGATACACGATGAACTGACATGGCCTGAAGCGACTCAGCAGCCTGTTTTCTCCGATCCAAGGGTGATCGGTGTCCTGAAGGAAGGAGACTCGGAGAAGCTGTTGATCACGGTGAACAAGACGCTCGAAGCCACGGGAGATGTCGAGATCCTCATCGATGGACTCGGAACCCGGACGGGGCAGAGCTTGTTCGACGACGGAACGGTACAGTTCACAGAAGGCCGACTTCACGCCCACTACGGACCTGGAGAACGCCGGGTCTATCGCTTGGGCCCCGCGGCCGGGGAGCCGGCGGCGGACGATGGGACCGAGGATTCCGTACAGCGAGAGATGACCTTGGGTACCTGAATACCGAGCAGATCCCGCAGCTGACGACCCTGTTGGCCGGCGTGACCGGACACCAACACTTCTAGCGAGAAGGGGCGAGGACGTGGCCTATGCGGGAGACCCTCCGGTGGATCATAACCTTGACCTGACAATCCACCTCTGCTTACTCCTCAGGGTCACCGACGTAGGAATACAATTCTTCCGTTTGATGGGTTTTACCTAGGCCTCGATTGTGTCGCTTTTGTTCCGGGTAGGACCACGGTCGGTGTTGTTCGCTTGAACACACTCCTGAGCGGGGGTCGAGGAAAGAGATGCGGCCCACCGAAGTGAGCCGCCCATTGCTTCAACAAAACGGAAGACACCAGGTCACCTGAGGATCTTTGGTTTTGTTCGATGAATACGCACCATTCGCCGCTTGCCAAAGCCCGGTTCGTAGACGTGGACGGTCCCGTTCGGTGCGATCCAATAGGCCGGTACCCCCTGGTGGGTTGTCTTGTGGTTGGAGATGTGGTG
>CBDUAX010000267.1:0-6713 GCA_965365235.1 uncultured bacterium | reverse complement strand
CAACGGGCCGGGCCAGACGACCCGCGAAGATACTGCCCAGGACAAAAGCCAGGACCAGGGTAATCCCGCTGCTCCACAAGGCGATCCGCCTCAGTAGAGGGAGGACCGCCAGTTCCTGATCCAGGTTCTTGAAGAAGACGACGGAAGAAGCAGAAAGGGGTGCCACAAGGACCAGGTGAGAGACTTCGCCGATCCGAACTTCCTGAATTGATTCCGGGAGGTCCCCGCCCTCGGACGGGACCGCCGAAGAACCCGAAACCCCAGCCAACGCCCCGGCCATTTCCTCAGCCCTTTCGATGGGGACCGAAGCGGCAGCGAGCTGTCCACCCTCATCCAGAATCAAAACATCGCTCCGGGTGAGCCCGGCCAGCGTCGCGGCCTCCGCATCGTCCAGAATGGAGGTGCCCCCCGCAGCTCCGACCCATTCGGACTCCATCTCCACCGGCGCCAGGGAAATGATCCGAACACTGCCCTGGGCCGGGACCACAGCGACGGGCATTTCACCTCGGCGGGTGGCCTCCAGCAGGGAAGCGGGAATGGTGTCGGTGGGAATCAACGCACCCCCGTCGGGGCCCACCAACACAGGAGCCTCGGGAAACCCGGCACCCGCTTGCTCTACCATGCGGGCGGCCCTGGAATCGTCGCCCTGCGCCAGAGCCTCCGCCAACCCAGGGGTCCTGGCCACATCCCGAGCGTGCATCATTCGGACGTCCACCGTGGCGGTCCACCGGGTTTGAAGAAGCTCCGGCGCCATCCCGAGGCTCTCCCGAACCTGATCCTCCAGCGCGCGGGTCAAGCGGCCGTTGGACACGATACCGGCAGGGATGGTGCCTACCAGGAGGACCACAACCACCAGAATCAGAAGTGCTCTCTTCAGGGACATGAGATGGAAGATCTGCCGCAACGGCGGGAAAACCAAGGGTCAGGGAAAGCACCAGGGGCAATTTGCCTCCTGGTGCTCCCCCAGCCATCGCCCCCCCCGGCGGGCGGGTTCGGGGTGTGCCGGCTCGAGGCCACCCGCCGGAGATTGCCAGCAGGCGGGTTCAGGATCCGCTCGGTAGGGGGGAGAGGGTCACTCGAATCACCTCACCCACCTGTGGATAGGCAAACCCATCATTCACCTGAGATACGACTCCCCCTTCATCCATTCCAGTGTTCGCCGCGTTCTGCCGGGGGGCCTGGTTGGGACCCACGCCCGGGAACTCATTGACCTCGGTCCCGGCGTCCCAGAGAAGGAACATCCCAGTGACGTCCCCGGAGACCGGCAGGCCCCCGGAATCGAAGAGGGCTAAACCGGCCTCCGCCGGGGCGAAGAAAAGATCGTTGCTTTGCACGTACATGGTAGCCAGGGAAAGACGATCCCCGGGCATGGCGGTGACGGTGAAGGAATAGGCCTCCCCCGGGAAGGCCGGAGCGGCCCCGGGAGCACCCTCCGGGGTGGTGAAGGTCCCGCTGTCCATAACGTCGGCCCGACCCGAGACGGCGCTGGCCAAGCCGCTGGGGTCACCATCTTCCGCCAGAGCTTCCAAACCCTCCCCACGGTCCGTGGAACCGGCGGCAAAGAGGACGGAGGATCCGGTGTGGACAACATACGCCCCCGGTGCGATGGGACTGGTGATCCCGGTTCGGTCCGACAGTTCGCCGCTCAAACCACTCACGGCTCCGTCCTCGGCCAGCCCCTCCAACCCCTCTCCCCGATCGGGTTGACCCACGGTGAAGAGGGCATCCTGCGCGGTCCCGACCGTCCATACCCCAGGTGCCAAGACCACGGGGGCCATCCCACCATCGGACGTCAAAAGCGCGTCGTCGGAGGCAACGTTGGCGATCCGGATGCGGAACTCCGTCCCACCCAGGAAACTCAGGAAAACCTGGATGGCGTCCTGAACGGAAGGGAGGTTGCCGAAGGTGTCTTCGGCCATGCGAACGGTATCGTCGGGATCGGGGTCCCCACTGTCGGCACTGCCCTGCCTCGGTGCCTGATCCTCCCCCAGCCCAGGTTCCTGGTTCAACTCGGTCCCTGCGTCCCATAGGTAGACCTGGTCTGTGATGTCACCTGCCAATGGCATACCCAACGCATCGAAGAGCTGGATTCCTTCCCCGTCGGGGCCATAGAAGAGGTCGTTGGACTGAGCGAACATGGTGGCGAACGAGACCCTGGACCCGGGCCCGGCATGGAAGGTGAAGGCGTAGGATCCCCCCGGGGTCAGTGGGCCCGGAGTTTCCTCACCCTCCGGGATGCTGAACTCCCCGGTGGAGGTCAGGTCATATACGGTGTTCACGTTCTCCACCGTGACCTGAAAAGTGGTCTCCTCGACGACGGGGTTCATGCCGTTCTCGTCGTCACAGGCGCCCAGGACCAGGGCGGTTCCGAGAACGACCAGACCCGAACCGCGCCTGAGGGCGGAGAGAGCCGAGTCCTTTATTCTTCGTTTACCTTCCATTGGGTGAATCTCCTCTTCCTCGGTATTGTTTTGTATTGATGGTTGGAACACGGTGATCTTCGGAGGGGCAACGGAGGTGCCCGGAACGGCACAACTACGAAGGGTGCATGTAACCGTTTGGGGATGGGCCACTTAGTGAGGAAAGGAGGGGAGGGAGGGGACGGCCCGGCCGTTTCATGGAACACACCGGGGTGTTTCAAGGGGAACCGACGGAACGTTTCAAACCCCTCCCCATGGCCTGATCAGGCTGCATCGTGTAACCTTTCTTCCGTAACAGACCGGCAAACGGAAGCCGGGACCGCCCCTGATGTTCCCACGCACGACGGTGTGAACCTTACGTCCCAGGGCTCGGCCCCGGCTTCAACGCGAACCTCGCCCCCGGATGGAGAGATCCATGCTTTCGATTCGCATCCCCCGCACATGCAGCCCTCTCGGACTCCCTCTGGCCCTTGCCTTCTTCGGCTTGGGGTCGTGCGCCCCTGCCGACTCTGGGAGTGGCTACGGCGGCGTCGCCCTGAATCTTCCAGCGGAAGAGGCCATTCAGGCCGCCTTCGAAGGAATCACCGAGGAGGAAATCCGGGAGCACGTCCAGGTCCTGGCCTCCGATGCGTTCGGTGGCCGCTCACCCTCATCGCCGGGGGAAGAGCGGACCATGCAATACCTGGCCGAGCAATTCGCCGCCACGGGGTTGGAGCCCGGCGGCACGGATGGGACCTGGTTCCAGGAGGTCCCGCTGGTCTCCATCACAGCCGACTCGGATATGCCACTGAGTATCTCCGGGGCCGGAGGAACCAGGACCTTCGCCTACGGGTCCGAGTTCGTGGGCGGGACGCCGCGGGTGGTGGAGGACGTAACCATCGATGGGTCCGAGATGGTATTCGTCGGGTATGGCGCCGTGGCACCCGAGTTCGGTTGGGACGACTACGCAGGGGTAGATGTAGAAGGAAAGACCGTGGTGGTCCTGGTCAATGACCCGGGCTTTGCGACCCAGGATCCCGAGTTGTTCAAGGGCAACGCAATGACCTACTACGGCCGTTGGACCTACAAGTATGAGGAGGGTGCTCGGCAGGGGGCTGCAGCTGTCCTCATCGTCCATGAAACCGCCCCGGCGGCCTACGGGTGGGCGACGGTTCAAAACGGGTGGACCGGGCCCCAGTTCAACCTCGTGACCGCAGACAACAACATGGGCCGGGTGAAGATGGAGGGCTGGATCAGCCTGGAGGCGGCGGAAGCCATCTTCGAGATGGCGGGTCAGAACTACCAGGAGCTCAAAGCCCTTGCCCAGACTCGGGATTTTCAGGCTGTGCCCCTGGGTGACCTGAAAGCCTCCGTAGCCATCAACAACACCATCGAGCGCTCGAGCTCACGGAACTTCCTGGCGAAGATCCCGGGCACTCAGCGTCCTGACGAGGTTGTGATCTACATGGGGCACTGGGACCATTTCGGGACCGATGCGGCGCTGGAAGGGGACCAGGTGTACAATGGGGCGGTGGACAATGCCAGCGGGATCGCCACCCTCCTGGAGATCGCCGAAGCGTACAAAACCCTGGACCCGGGCCCGGAACGGACAGTGGTGTTCTGGGGGACGACGGGTGAGGAGCAGGGGCTCCTGGGCTCCGCCTACTATGCGGAGGACCCGGTCTATCCCCTGAACCAGACGGTAGCCGCCATCAATATCGATGCACTGCACATCTTCGGAGCCTCCCACGACTACGTCATCGTCGGACATGGGAACTCGGGTCTGGATGACTATGCCATCCGAGCCAACGAACTCATCGAACGGGTCGTGAAACCGAATCCCGAACCGGAAAAGGGGTCCTTCTTCCGTTCTGACCACTTCCCGCTCTCCAAGCAGGGTGTCCCGGCCCACTACGGGAAGGCAGGCCATGATAACATCGCCCACGGAGAGGCGTGGAGCCGGGCTCAGTCCGACGCGTGGACCGCCAACAACTACCATCAGGTGACCGACGAATACTCCCCGGACTGGGATCTGAGCGGGGCCCTCCAGGACATTGCTGTGTGGTTCCGCATCGGCCTGGAACTCTCCTACTCCGATGCCTGGCCCGAGTGGAATGAAGGCACGGAGTTCAAAGCAATCAGAGACGCCAGCCTGGGGCACTGAGGCTGCAGGGCCGACGTCCTCCCTGGGGCGTCGTTGAAACTTTAGGCTTGGCCGGCTTGATGGGCCTGGGAGAAAAAGAAAGGGACTGGGGGCGGATGCCCCCAGTCCCTTTTCTCGGCCGCATTCTTCTTCAGCGACCGGTTAGTCGACGAAGGCCCAGAGCCAGACCCGACTCTTCTCATCCAGAGCCTCCGGCTCGGCAACGTGGTACAAGTCACCGCTCACGTCCCGGATCACGATGCCACCACCCGGCACCGTCAGAGGCCAGTCGTCAAGCTTGGTCTGGAAGGACCGGGACCCTTGTTCGGTCTCCACCTTCCAGCTTCGAATCTCGACTTCCTCATCCACAGCGCGGATGCGGGTGACCTTCAGAACAAAACCTGCTTCCACCAACGCGGCCTCCAGAGCCTCTCGGGAGTCCTGATCCAGGTCGCCCATATCGGCCACCATGGCCACCTCTCGATTCTCACCGTCCCGCAGGGAGAGGAACCGGGCCGGCTCGGACCATGGGAAGCACCTGTGGACCCGAACCGGCTCCTCGGTCCCATTGACCCGAACCCACAACCGCCCATCAACCCGTCGCTCCAGCATCGGGACATTCCGAACATCCATGCCTCTATTGAACCGTACCATTTCTCCTCTCTCCTTTTCCGATCTGCAGCTGAAGCTGGAGGTTGTGCAGGCGGGCGTAGATGCCGTCTTCCCTGGCCAGCAGCTCCTCGTGGGTCCCAGCCTCGGCCAAGCGCCCGTCTTTCATCACGAACAGCCTCGATGCCTTGTGTAGCGTCGAGAGTCTGTGGGCGATGGCGAACACCGTCCTACCGGCCACGAGCCGATCCATGGCCTCCTGGATCTTCCGTTCCGTGTCCGTATCCACGGCACTCGTGGCCTCGTCGAGGATCAGGATCCTCGGATCGTGGAGGAGGGCCCTGGCGATGGAGACCCGCTGGCGCTCTCCACCAGACAGCGTCTGCCCCCGCTCACCCACGATCGTGTCGTATCCCTGAGGGAGCTTCACGATAAAATCGTGGGCGTTCGCAGCCTTCGCAGCCTCCACCACCGCCTCGAGGCCAGCCTCCGGATGCCCGTATCGGACGTTGTCCAGGACCGAGCCGTGGAACAGATAAGGCTCCTGGAGCACGATTCCGATCTGCCTCCGGTAGTGCCCGGTCTCCAGCTCCTTGACATCGATTCCGTCCGCCAGAACCCGGCCGGCGGTCACGTCGTAGAACCGGGCGATGAGGTTCGTCACTGTGGTCTTCCCGCCTCCCGACGGGCCCACCAGGCCAATCATCTCTCCGGGTTCCACTTCGAAGGACACCCCACGGAGAACCTGTTTGACTCCGTCGTACCCGAAGCTCACATCCTCGAATTGTATGCGTCCCTCCAGGGGCGCCAGGCGGATCGGTTCCCGGGCGTCCACGACCTCCGGCTCCGTGTCGAGGACTTCGAACACCCGGTGTGCCGAGGTCGTGGCCCGCTGGATGGTCCGGGCCATCTGCCCGATGATCTCCATGGGACCGATAAACATGGTCGTGTAGAGCAGGAACGAGACGAACGTCCCCGCACTGAGGGTGACGCCCTCCGGTCCTGTCCCCAGGAGCCGTGGGATCGCGAACGCCCACACGCCAACTGTGGTCCCATGCACGGCCAGCATCAGGGCCGGCCAGAAGGTTGTCCACGAGTGGTGTATGCGGTTGAACTCGTTCGTCACATCATCGTTGCGCTCGTTGAACCGTTCCGTTTCCCTCTCTTCCTGGTTGAAGGCCTTCACCACCCGCATGCCGGGGATGGTGTCCGAAAGGACATCGGTCACCCTGGACCACTTCCGCCAGGCCCTGATGAAGAACCGATTCATATGTTCGCCGTGCTTGAAGATCGCCCATATGAACACCGGGACAGGCAAAACCATGACCAGTCCCAGCGCCCAATCCAGGCTCAGGAGCACAGCGCTCAGACCCATCAGCATCACCGCAGCCAGAGTCACATCCACGACCCCGAAGGCGAGGAAGTCCCATAGCCGGTCCGTGTCGGAGCTCACCCGGGTGATGAGACTCCCAGTCTTCTTCCTGGAGTAGAAGCCCAGGGAGAGCCGCTGAAGGTGTTCGTACAGCTCCGTCCGGAGATCCCGGGCCACCCATTCTCCCAGA
>CBDUAX010000266.1:0-6714 GCA_965365235.1 uncultured bacterium | reverse complement strand
CCGACACGACCTCCTCCGCTACAACCGGGTGGAAGGGCCCGCCATCGGTGGCCGCTTCAACTCCACCTTTGGAAGCTTCCTCGGGCCCATCGATTTCAAGGCCACCGGCTTTTTCGGATTCGGAGACCTGGAGCCGAAAGCCCGGTTGGAGCTGGAGCGATCCGGGGTCCTTCGCCGGGTGGCATTGGGAGGCTATCGAGAACTGGTCCCAACCGATCCTCATGGTCGCTACCTGGGCCTGGGTAACTCCCTGAACGCCTTCCTCTTCGGAAGGGATGACGGCGAGTACTTCCTGGCCACCGGAGCGGATCTGGTCTGGCGGTCTCCTGAGGCGGCCAGAGAGACCTTTCGGTTCAGAGGGTACGCCGAGCGTCAGGACCCGGTGGGGCGGAAGACGGAGTTTGCAGCTGTCCGGGCCTTCGACGGAGATTTCGAGTTCCGGCCCAACGTCCCGGCTCAGCTCGTGGAAGAGGCCGGAGCGGAGCTCTTCCTGAGGCCTTGGTGGGGGACCGATCCCCAGTCCGCCCAGGTCGGCCTCGACCTCTACGGCCACGGTGCCACCTGGCGCTCAGTGGACAGCACCACGACCACGAACTACGGTCGGGCCAGCGCCATTCTGCGGGTGGCTCTCCCCGTGTTCGATCCCAGCTGGAGGGTCGCCCTGGAGGCCGGCGGCGGGACAACCTGGGGAGACGCCCCGGTCCAACGCCACTGGTTCCTGGGAGGACCTTCCACCCTCCGGGGCTATGAGGCGGGCGTTCGGTCCGGGTCCTCTTTTGGCCGGGCTCGACTGGAGGTTGCGAAGGTCTACACGCAGGCCGTCACCCTGAGTGCATTTGGTGATGCAGGGTGGGCCGGGGATAGGGAGCACTACCACAATGACGATGTCCTCTACGCCGTGGGCCTGGGCTCGAGTCTGCTGGACGGTCTCATTCGCCTGGATCTGTCCCAGGGGCTGACAGGGCCGAAACGGTTCCGGGTGGACCTTTATCTGGACGCCATCCTGTAGGGGCCCGCCCGGAACCCCGGGGATCGAGACGTGAAACAACCCCCGCAGCGAGTGTTCCTCAACACCGACCACCCCTGGCAGGTCTAAAGGAAGTGGGATAGGGCCAGCTTCGTATCGCTGGGCCGTGCCCCGGCATAGGTTGCCGGGGGCTTTTCATATCCGTCTTCTGGAGTTTGACCATGCGGCTCAAGTTCGTACTTCCTCTCGTCCTGGCCGGGGCCCTCGGCCTCTCCGACTCAGCTTTCGCCCAACGACGATCCGGGTCGGATTTGGTCACTGAAGATCTTCTCTCGGCGTTGGAATTCCGGAGCCTGGGTCCCGGCTTGGTCACCGGCCGGATCTCCGACATCGCTATCGATCCGAATGACTCCAACGTCTGGTACGTGGCATCCTCGTTCGGTGGCCTTTGGAAAACGACGAACCGCGGGATCACCTTTGAACCCATCTTCGACCAACCCGGTGCCGCCTTCACCCTCTGCTGTGTAGTGGTGGATCCGAACAACTCGGACATCGTCTGGTTGGGGACGGGCGAGAACACCTCTCAGCGGAGTGCACACTTCGGGACCGGACTCTATAAGTCCATCGATGCTGGGGCGACCTGGGAGCGGGTCGGGTTGGAGACATCCGAGCACATCGGAAAGATCACCCTGGACCCCCGGGACTCCGACGTGGTTTACGTCGCAGCCCAGGGTCCTCTCTTCGCTGGGGGCGGGGATCGAGGCCTCTTCAAAACCACCGATGGTGGGAAGAGTTGGCAGAACCTCCTCAAACCCAGTGACGACACCGGGGTCAACGAGGTGGTTCTGGATCCCGACAACCCCGACATCATCTTCGCCAGCACCTATCAGAGACGGCGGCGGGTCGGGCAGCTTGTGGGCGGTGGCCCCGAGAGCGGGCTCTACAAATCCGTGGACGGAGGGGAAAGCTGGACGGAACTCACCAACGGACTCCCGGACACGGATATGGGCCGCATCCCGTTGGCCTTGGATGACCGGGGGAACTCCAAGATCCTGTTTGCCCTCATCCCGGCTCAGGAAGACCTCTCTGGCTTGTACCGATCAACCGACGAAGGAGAGAGCTGGGAGCGGATCGGTACCCAGGAAGCCCGAGGTCGCCAAGGGGGACCGGGAGGGGGAGGATCGGTTGAAGCTGAAGAGTCCTCCGAGCCGAACTGGTTCACGGGTGGCAATCCCGAGTACTACCATGAGCTGCATCTGGATCCCCATCGGCCTGGCTATATCTACTCCGTCAACACGAACATGGATCTGAGCACCGATGGAGGTGAGAGCTGGGGAAGGGCTGGGTGGGAGCAGTCGGGTGTCCATGTCGATCACCATGCCCTGGCTTTCGATCCGGAGAACCCCGATCACATCCTTCTGGGGAACGATGGCGGGTTGTACGAGAGCTACGACGCGGGGGAAAGCTGGCGCTTTTTCACAAACCTCCCCATCACCCAGTACTACCGGCTTTCGGTCGATAACGCCAAGCCCTTCTACAACGTGTGCGGCGGTACGCAGGACAACTTCTCCATGTGCGGACCCTCCCGGACCTCGAAGCCCTGGGGGATCCGGACCAGTGACTGGTTCGTGGTGGCGGGGGGGGACGGGTTCCAGTCTCGGAACGACCCCGAGAACCCGGAAATCGTATACGCCAGCTCGCAGAACGGAGGGGTCAGTCGGCGGAACACGAGGACAGGTGTCTCCCAGAGTATCCGCCCACGGGTTCCTTTCCCGGGGGATTCTGCAAGCTCCGAAAGCGGTGGCCCACAGGGGGGCGGCCGATCCGGGACCAGGAACAGACGGGAAAGGACAAACTGGGATGCTCCCTACATCATCAGTCCCCACTCCAACACCCGTCTCTATTGGGCCAGCAACTTCCTCTACCGGTCCGATGACCGGGGAGATTCGTGGGACCGGATCAGTCCCGATCTGACCCGGAACCTGGACCGGGCGACCCTTCCCATCATGGGCCGAGTGTGGGACTCCACGGCCGTCCGACTCAATGCGTCCACTACCTCTTTGAGCACTATCGTCACCCTGGACGAGTCTCCCCTACTTGCGGGTTTGATCTATGTGGGCACTGACGACGGCCTCCTTCAGATCACCGAGGACGGGGGTGAGAGCTGGCGTCAGGTGGAGGACTTCCCGGGTGTGCCAAAATGGACGTATGTCACGGACGTCTTCGCTTCTCACCGCGATGTGAACACCGTTTTCGTTGCTCTGAACAACTGGCAACGTGGGGATTTCAGCCCTTACCTGGTGAAGAGCGCCGACCGGGGGAGGAGCTGGGTCTCCATCGCTGGGGACCTGCCCCCGAAACACGACGTCTGGTCGGTGATTCAGGACCATGAGAACCAGGACCTTCTTTTTGCCGGCACGGAGTTCGGTGTCTTCGCGAGCTTCGACGGAGGGGACCGTTGGGTGCAGCTCAGGGGTGGCCTGCCCCCGACTCAAGTACGGGATATGGCCGTACAGAAGCGGGAGACCGATCTGGTCCTGGGGACCTTTGGACGTGGGTTCTATGTGCTGGACGACTACAGCCCCCTCCGGGAAATGGATGGGGAGACGCTCTCGGCCGATGCCCACCTCTTCTCACTTCGGGATGCCTACCTGTTCAACCTTACGGCTTCGGCTCCGGCGGGCTCAGCGGGGATCGCCGGGCTCTCCGGGAACTTCACGACACCCAATCCTCCCACTGGTGCGGTCTTCACCTACCATGTGGCCGTTGAAGCGGAGGATGAATCGATGCTCGTCCTCCTCATCAAGGATGGCGAGGGGGAGTTGATCCGGGAGCTCGAGTTGGAGGGTTCCCCGGGGCTTCGTCGGGTGGAGTGGGATCTCCGGGGAGAGACTCCCGAAGCGGAGGAAGGCGAGGAAGATCAGCGCCCAGGTGGCGGATTTGGAAGGCGGAACCGGAGGGGCCCCCTGGTGGATCCCGGCCGATACACTGCCTCCTTGGGGTGGAAGGTGGGGGAAAATGTGGTGGAGGTAGGGTCACCCCAGAGCTTCCATGTGGTTGGTATTTCCTGGTGAGGATCTGAGCGGCACCCTCGCCCCGGTGGTCATCGATCACCGGGGCGTTCTTTTTCATACAACCCCGGAGCCCCCGGAAACCGTCCAAGAGACATCACCGTAGGGAGGGCTACGCCCCTCTCTGTGATCTCACACGTCGAGGTGTCTCCTGGGTTCTCCGAGGTGGACAACGCTGCCGGCCGGTGTCCGAGCCGGCTATTGCCGCTTGAAGTCTTCGGCCTCCGGGGCCCTGGACCTTTTTTCCTGTCGGAGAACTTCGCTGGGACGTTGGTTTAAGGCGTCGGTCCGGAACCGGCGACGTCTCCGACTCACAATCCTGGTCCTTCTCTTTCTCCCTCCCATGCTCCTGGGGGTCGAAGCCCTGGCCAGGGCTCGCCTGGCGCCTGTCTCGGAGGTGTCGGGGGTGACCCGAATTTACGGGCGTCCCATGGTCCTGGAGCGCGGCGTCCGGCTGGATGCAAGCCTGGTTGAGGAGCACCTCCAGCGGGTGGGGTACCGGGCCGCATCGGGCGGAGAGGTTGGCATCGGAGAATACTACCTGGGCCGTCGGGGGTGGGTTATTGGGCGTCGATCCTTCCGGGGGGTCGAACGAGTGGGCTTTTCCGAAAGCGCGTCTTCGGGCTCTACCGCCCGCCACGCATCGAGTCAGATCGAGACTCCAGGCGAGGGTCAAAACCGACAAGCTGAAGAGGCGTGGGTCCGGGATCTGGGTCCGGGCGGGTTCGCCATCGTGCGGCTGGACTCCTGGGGCCGGATCTCACGGATGGAGGACGCGGAAGGCCGCCGCCTGAGCCGGATCCATCTGGAGCCGGAGCTCATCGGCCGCGTCACGGGTGGTTACCAAGCCGATCGTCTCCCGGTCCGGTTGGACGAGGTCCCTGGGGAGTTGGTGGCTGCTCTCCTCACCGTTGAGGACCAGCGTTTCTTCCAACATCACGGCCTCGACTTCAAGCGGATCGTCGCGGCCGCCGCCGCCAATCTGAGGGTCGGTCGGGTGGTTCAGGGAGGGAGTACCCTCACGCAGCAACTGGCCAAGAACCTCTACCTCAGTCCCCGGAGGTCGTTGGACCGTAAACTCCGGGAAGCGGCCATGGCCTTCGTACTCGAGGCCAGGCATTCCAAGGAAGAAATCCTCCAGGCCTACCTGAACGAAGTCTACCTCGGCCAGGACGGGGCGGTGGGGATCCATGGCGTAGGCCGTGCGGCGGAACACTTCTTCGGGAAGGATGTCGAGTCTCTTTCGTTGGCCGAGTCCGCACTGCTGGTGGCCCTGATTCGGGCGCCGAGCCTTTATTCCCCAATCCGAAATCCCGAGACAGCACTGGAGCGTCGGAATCTGGTCCTTGGCCTGATGCGGGACGGCGGGAAGATCTCGCAGGAGGCGTTCGACGCGGCCGCCGATACCCCCCTCCGGCTGAGGCGGCGGCGGGAACCGATCCGGAGTGCACGTTACTTTGTCGACTTCGTCCTTCCTGCCCCAGAAACCAGGGGCGTGGCCGCGGGCCAGGGCTCGGTCGTCACCACGTTGGATCCCCGGTTGCAGCGGGCTGCAGAGGAAGCGGTCAACGATGGGCTTTCTCGCTTGGAGAGGGATTTCTCCTGGCTACGGGAGGCCGAGGCCGGGGAACCTCTCCAGGCCGCCCTCGTGGCTTTGGATCCCCGATCGGGGGAGATCCTGGCGATGGTGGGTGGTCGGGACTACGGAGGCACCCAGTTCAACCGGGCAGTCGGTGCTCGACGCCAGCCGGGAAGCGCATTCAAACCAGTGGTCGCCCTGGCGGCCGTGGCGCGACCCGATGGCGTGCTGGCGGGAGAGGAGGAGAGTGCTGACGGGGAAGACTGGGTCTGGGACCATCCTCAAGAGCCGCTCCCTCGTTTCACACTCGCCTCGGTCCTGGAGGACGCGCCGTTCCAGGTGGAGACGCGGGCGGGTCTGTGGCAACCAGCGAACTACAGTGGTGAGTTCTCCGGGGCGGTGACGCTGCGGGACGCCCTCGAAAGATCGCTGAACGTCCCCTTCGCCCGTCTTGGGATGGAGGTGGGGCCGGAACGAATCGTCGAAACGGCCCGGGCCCTTGGAATCGAGAGCCACTTGAACCCCTATCCAAGTCTGGCGCTGGGAGCCGGGGAGGTATCCCCCCTGGAGTTGACCCGGGCGTTCGGGGTTCTGGCCGCCGGAGGGGTCCGGACGGAGCTGAGGAGTCTCTTCAGAGACGCACCGCTGGAATCAGGAAGGGGGAACCTCGCCTACTTCGATGAAGGGGGCTGGCGGATTCGGGATCGGATGTCCGAAACATCGGGGATGCGGGTATTCGATGCAGCCGAAACCTTCCTGGTCACCTCTGCGCTGATGGGGGCGGTGGAACGAGGCACGGGTCGAGGCATCCGTGACATGGGGTTCCTTGGGGAAGTGGCTGCAAAGTCCGGAACTACGAATGACTTCAGGGATGGATGGTTCGTTGGCTACACGCCGAACCTGGTCATCGGGGTTTGGGTGGGATTCGATCACGGTCAACGCCTCGAGCTTCCCGGAGCTGGGGTGGCTCTTCCCATCTTCACCAGCTTCCTGATGGAAGCGGCGGGGGAATACGGGGATGAGGGCCCATGGGGCAGTGACGGGTTCTCCTTTCCCTCAGGCCTGGAGAGGGTGGATGTCGATCCAGGGACGGGGCT